>CALXGW010000072.1 GCA_944387965.1 uncultured Anaerotruncus sp.
AAAAAACCCCCTTTATTTATCTTCAATATAGCACATTTCATCCCCGCCGGAAAGGGCTTTGGGGATATTTGCGAAAAATTTACAAACTCTGCCGCATAGCCGGCTGATTTTGGGCGATGCTCTTATAGGGTAAAAATCTTCTTGACAAATTGGGTTTCTTTGCTATAATAGAAACAGAAATCATTACTGTTTTTAAATTTAAACCATTGTTTAAAGGGCTTACGATTATGAATTATTCCAGGCAAAGAGAACTCATTTATAAGACTGTGGTGGAAAACCCGATCCATCCGACAGCGGATACCGTCTATGCGATCGTGCGCGCGCAGGAGCCGAATATCAGCCTCGGCACGGTCTACCGCAATCTGAACCTGCTTTCGCAGCAGGGGCTTTTGCAGAAGATTTGCCTGCCCAATGCCTCCGACTGTTTTGACGGGCGGTGCGATGAGCATCATCATATGCTTTGCACCCATTGCGGGAAGGTGTTTGACCTGCCGTTTACATTGAAGTTGGAAGAACTGAAAAAACAGGCGGGCGCATTTCCAGGTTTCCTCATCACGGGATGTCAGATCCTGTTCCATGGGCTCTGCGCCGAATGCAGGGGAAAACACTGATTTTTGTATTCAATTTTATTTTGAAAAGGGGCTAATATTATGGAACTCAAAGGAAGCAAAACCGAAGCTAATCTGATGGCGGCATTTGCCGGCGAATCCCAGGCGCGCAACAAGTACACCTTCTATGCCTCCAAAGCGAAAAAAGAAGGCTATGTGCAGATTTCCAACCTGTTTTTGGAGACTGCTGCAAACGAAAAAGAGCATGCAGAGATCTGGTATAAGCTGCTGCATGAGATCGGTGACACCGCTGCCTGCCTGAAAGATGCGGCTGCCGGTGAAAACTACGAGTGGACCGATATGTATGCGACCTTCGCCAAAGAAGCCAAAGAGGAAGGCTTTGACAAGATCGCTTTCCTGTTTGAGGAAGTCGGCAAGATCGAAAAAGAACATGAGGAACGTTATCTGGCCCTGCTCAAGAATGTGGACACCAAACAGGTATTTGAAAAGACCGGTATCGTGATCTGGCAGTGCTCCAACTGCGGACATATCCATGTGGGCGAGAAAGCGCCAATGGTCTGCCCGGTCTGCGACCATCCGCAGGCATATTTCCAGCTGCAGTGCAAAAATTATTGATTGTTTGATTGCGGTTTATCCCGCTGCATACAATGTGCAGCGGGATTTTTATATCTGATTTGCTATTTTTACAGAAAATGTATATACTGTTGATATGAAATATGCGGCGGGGCCGGGTAAAATGCCTGGAAAGTGTGACCGCTGCCGGAATGGGGGCAAAAAGGATGGGTTGGGTAGAGGAATCGGTATTTTATCATATTTATCCGCTGGGATTTTGCGGTGCGCCGATGGAAAACAAGTCGGGCACAGCAAAGAACCGGCTGCAAAAACTGGAAAGCTGGATCCCGCACCTGAAAGGGATGGGGGTAAATGCGCTTTATCTGGGGCCGGTATTTGAATCGGAAGCGCACGGATACGATACGCGGGATTACCGGGTGATCGACCGCCGGCTGGGCACCAACGCCATGTTTAAAAAATTGGTGCAGAAGCTGCATGAAAATGGTATCCGGGTGGTGCTGGACGGGGTGTTCAACCATGTGGGACGCTCTTTCTGGGCCTTCCGGGACGTTTTGGAAAATGGGGAAGGGTCCCGCTATTGCGGTTGGTTTGCCAATCTGCGGTTTGGCGGGCAAAGCCCGTACGGCGACCGCTTCACCTATGAAGGCTGGCAGGGGCATTATAATTTGGTGAAGCTGAACCTGAAAAACCAGGAAGTGGTTGCCCACCTGCTGGAAGCAGTCGGGATGTGGATGGATGAATTTGGGATCGACGGGCTGCGGCTGGATGCGGCCGATTGCGTGGATATCGGTTTTTTCCAGCAGCTGCGCGGGTACTGCAAAGGGAAAAATCCGGATTTCTGGCTGATGGGGGAGATCATCCACGGGGATTATAACCGCTGGGCAAACCCACAGGCGCTGGATTCGGTGACCAATTACGAATGTTGGAAGGGAATCTATTCCTCCCATAACGACCACAATTATTTTGAGATCGCACATTCGCTCAACCGGCAATCGGGCGCCGGTGGGATCTACCGGGGGCTGTGCTTATATAATTTTGTGGATAACCATGATGTCGATCGGGTCGCATCGCTGCTGCGGGAACCGGAAAACCTGTTTAATGTGTACACGCTGCTGTATACCATGCCGGGCATCCCGTCGGTTTATTACGGGAGCGAGTGGGGAATCCGGGGAAAAAAGGAAAAAAATTCGGATGCGCCGCTGCGCCCCTGCCTGGAACTGTCTGACATCCCGCAGGGCTGCCCGGGACTTTTGCCCCATCTGCAAAAATTGGGCATGATCCGTCGGATGCTGCCCGCGCTGCAATATGGGGAGTATGCGTCGGCGCTCATCAAAAATGAACAATTTGTCTTTTCCCGCCGCACCAGTGAGCATGCGGCATATATCGCGCTGAACCAAGCGTCAAACCCGCAGTATATCGAATTCCGGGCACAGGAACACTGCCTGGTCGATTGTCTGAGCGGCACCCGGTTTGAAAGCAACGACGGCAATTTCAAGCTGGAACTGCCCGCACGCGGCGCACGGCTGCTGCTCCCGGAAGCGGATGCGGCAAGGGTGCAGGAAGGGCTGGCGGCTGCCGGTAAAGATACCTTTGCGCAGCCTGAACCAGTGGCACAGCCGGCGCAGGATACGGCAAAAGCAGATGTAAATGCCACAGAGCCGGTCGCGCCCGGCCGGTACCGGCATTTTAAAGGCGGGGAATATGAAGTGATCGGGACTGCGCGGCACAGTGAAACGCAGGAACGGCTGGTAGTCTACCGCGCGCTGTATGGCGACGGGGGATTATGGGTGCGTCCGGAAAAAATGTTTACTGAGATGGTCGAGCGGGATGGAAAAACCTTCCCGCGGTTTACAAAGATCGGGTGAACTGCCCAAAGATCACGACAGAGATGGCTGGGATATGCCGGGACGCAGGTGAAAGAATGGAACAAAAACAAAAAAAGCCATTGGGACAGGCAAAACAGGGGACGGTCCTTCACAACCCGTCCCCGTGTCCGCTCTACCGCAAATGCGGCGGATGCCAGCTGCAAAACCTGGCTTATTCGCAGCAGCTCAAATGGAAACAGGACGCGGTGGGCCGTCTGCTGGGACGTTTCGGGAAAATTGAGCCGATTATTGGGATGGAACATCCCTACCATTACCGCAATAAGGTACAGGCAGCCTTTGCGCTGACCAAAAGCCGTAAAATCATTTCCGGGGTGTACCAGTCGAGCAGCCATCGTGTGGTAGCGGTGGACCATTGCCTGACCGAAGACGAAAAAGCGGATGAAATCATTTGCAGTATCCGGGAATTGATGCCGGGATTCCGGATGGTCCCATACAATGAGGATACAGGGTATGGATTTTTACGGCATGTATTAGTAAAACGCGGGTTTATCAGCGGGCAGATCATGGTGGTGATGGTCACAGCCGGGCCGATTTTCCCGGCAAAGAAGCGGTTTGTCCAGGCGCTGCGGCAGCTGCACCCAGAAATTACAACCATCCTGCAAAATATCAACCCATACCGGACCAGTATGGTGCTGGGCGAGGAAGAACGGGTGCTGTATGGGCCGGGTTACATTGAAGATACCCTGTGCGGGTGTATCTTCCGGATTTCTGCGCGGTCTTTTTATCAGATCAATCCGGTGCAGACCGAGAAACTTTATGGGAAAGCCATTGAACTGGCCGGACTGAGCGGCCGGGAACGGGTGATCGACGCTTACTGCGGCGTGGGCACAATCGGGCTGGTGGCAAGCCGGTCGGCTGGACAGGTGATTGGCGTAGAACTGAATGGGGATGCGGTGCGGGACGCCATCGCCAATGCCAAACGCAACGGAATAAAAAACGCTCGGTTTTATCAGGGGGATGCAGGGGAATTCATGCGCAATATGGCGCAGGATGGCGAAACGGCGGATGTGGTGTTCATGGACCCGCCCCGCGCTGGCAGTGACGAAGCGTTTTTGTCCTCCCTGCTGGTTTTATGCCCTGAGAGGGTGGTGTATATCTCTTGCAACCCGCAGACACAGTGCAGGGATTTGCAATACCTGGTGAAAGGCGGGTACCGGGTGCAAAAAATCCAGCCGGTCGATATGTTCCCGCATACGGCGCATATCGAAACGGTGTGCTTATTGGCTAAGGCGCAGGGATAGTAGATCATTGATATATTTGTACAGAATAGAATGACGGGTACTCTTAACTGAGTACCCGTCATTCTTCGTCATCAATATATTCGATCACTTCTTCTACTCGACATTTTAACAGTTTACATAGAAGTGCAATTGTATTTGTTGATACGCTTTTGCCGCTTTTTATTGAATAATATGTCGCTCGATTAAAGCCCATCTTCTGCAACTGATAAGACGTGATCCCTTTGTGTTTCATTGTCTTAAACAGTGGTTCATAACTTATCATCGCCGCTCCCCCACAATTCCTTATTTCAGTATAATGTGGGTATTTGGGCTTGAATATGTCTAAATATCTAAGTATAATTTGGAAGAGGAGGCGATATGTGGTGAAGAATCGGACATGTTGTTTTACTGGACATCGCAATATTGCGATGTGTGATGTGCCTTATGTGATCCAAAGAACAACAGAATATGTTCACATGCTAATCGATCGTGGCGTTATATATTTTGGGGTAGGCGGTGCATTAGGTTTTGATTCACTTGCGGCAGAAATGTTATTTAAAATTCGGGATACGGAGTATCCACGAATGAAAGTGATATTGGTGTATCCGTTTGATGGATATACCAATCGCTGGAATGATAAGCAGAAAGAGAAGCACAGAATACGATTGCCATTGTATGATAAGGTCGTTTGTGTATCTGAACGATGTAATAAGGATGCCTATCTGGAACGCAATCGCTATTTAGTAGATCACTCAGGTTACTGTGTTTGTTACTGCAATCGAAGCTGGGGTGGAACAGCATATACAGTACGGTATGCCAAACAGAGAAATTTAGAAGTATATAATATAGGCTCCCTCGATCTCAAAACTTTATGAGGTTGCTTATATCATCTTGATACTTCCGATTGTTATAATGGTATACAAATAGATAACATAATGGCGAGTCATGACCACCCCTAAGGGGGGTGGTCATGGACTTTTTTTGACATTTTCCCAATTGCTGCTGACATCCTGTTCAGAGCCCGCGGCAAACTCAGACGCGGTCAGACATTTATACTGCTGTTTGGTTTTTTCCGTGTGCTGAAGGCATCAAATTTGCTGACTGGTATCATCGACCGATGGGGTAATCAGCAAACAAATTTTTAGATACCAATATGATTTCTATATGAGCCCAAAAAGAATAAATATGTAATCACAGTGAAAAAATATAGTACTAAAAGATACTTGAAAAGAAAATAAATTGGATTACATGCTAAAATAATTTCAATATTGAGAGTGAGGAATAGGGGGGTGATCCAATGGCGATGCTATTTCCCCGCCTTCGGGACCTGCGGGTGGATCATGACCTGAACCAGACACAAGTCGGGGACCTATTGGGGATCAGGCAAACCGTCTATTCAAGATATGAACGGGGATTGCAAACCATCCCGGTGGAACATTTGCTGTTTCTTGCCGACTATTATAACACCAGTACCGATTACCTTCTGGGACGCACCAATAATCCGCGTCCCCCGGTGAAGGCGAAGACATAAGGAAAATCGGGATACAGCGGATAGAGGATCTATCCGAATCAGGAATACCCCATCCACACAGCCAAGGCCGCTGTTGGGATGGGGTTTTTTACATTTATGGGCGGTTTTCCCGCCGCACCTTTTCCCAAAACCATGTACAAAAAGCCCTCCGGGAAGACATTCCCCGGAGGGCTTTTTGGAGGAGATCAACCCCAAAATACGGGCGATCTGCAACAAAAAATCAGTCGTAAATATGATCGAATTCTTCGGCCGGCTGTGGGACTGGCGGCGGCAGCTGATCGTCAGCCCCTTTTTTGCCCTCGAATATCGTGTAGAAGGTCGGGATCAAAAGCAGGGTCAGCAGGGTGGATGCGCACAAGCCGCCGATGATGACAACCGCCATGCCGCGCATCATTTCAGCGCCGCTGCCCATGCCGACCGCCATCGGCACCATTGAAAGGACGGTGGTGAGGGTCGTCATCAGAATCGGACGCAGACGGGTCCGGCCAGCGGTCACTAGTGCAGTGCGCATATCCATGCTCGCACGGTACTGGTTAGTGGTATCTACAAACAGGATGCCGTTATTCACCACTGTGCCAACCAACGTCAGGAAGCCCATCAGGGTGGGCATGTTGATCGTGCTGTTGGTGAGGAAAAGCATACCGAACGAACCGATCAGGCTGAATGGTACCGAAATCATCACCATAAAGGAGAATTTTGCAGATTCGAACTGCATGGCCATCACCATAAACACCAGCAGGACAGCCACTGCGATTGCCAGCCCCATCGCCTGGAATTCTTCCATCATGCTCGCATCCATTGAGCTTTTTGCAATGCTTATGCCATCCGGCAGCTGAAGCGCATTGATCGCAGCAAGCACCTGCCCTTTGGTTTCAAAAATAGAATCCATGCGGGTCTGGCCGGTGACTGTGACCAGATACTGGTTGTTTTGGCGCATGATGCTTTGCGGGCTGTCAGAATATTCGATCGAAGCCACGTCCAAAAGCGGTACCTGCTGCCCGGCAGCATTGATCATCACAAGCCCGCTCAGATCGTTCATTGTCCGGTATTGGTCGCGCGGGTATTCGACGATGACGTCATATTCCTGCCCGGCTTCAGACATGGTAAACGCTTCCGAACCGGAAAGTACCGTCCGCACATTTTGTGCGATCTGTACCGGCAAAAACCCTTTGGCGGCGGCACGGATCGGGTCGATCACGACCTGGGCCTGCGGGTTGCCCTGGGAACTGGTGGAAGACACATCCAGGATACCGGGATTCTGGCGCATCGTCTGTTCGACAACGGCGGCAAAATCTTTCAGCTGGTCAAAATCATTGCCCTGCAGGTTGACCTCCACGGTATTGGTGGTACTCATGCTGCCCATGGTGCTGCTGAACGATTCCACTGTCACTTCGCAGCCCAGCATAC
>CALXGW010000073.1 GCA_944387965.1 uncultured Anaerotruncus sp.
GGGACGAAGTCAAACGCTTTGAGCATCCGCACCGCTACTATGTCGATCTGTCCGACAGATTGTGGAACGAACGCAACGACCTTCTGGAACGGATCAATCATTGAAAATCGTACGAAAGATCAAAAAAATGCTGCTGCAAATTCTCTTGCAGCGGCATTTTTTGATCTTGGTGAAAAAAAGCATGGCGGTCGCATCAATAGCTGATTTTATCCAAGATGCCGGCCAGTTTTGCTAGCACCACGCCGTAATTTGTAATTGGGACCCCAGCCTGGCGGGCTTTTTCGATCCGGGAAAGGACATATTTGCGGTTAAACATACAGGCCCCGCAGTGGATAATCAGATCGTAGGGGCTGAGATCCTCGGGGAAGGCTGTCCCGCTGACCATATCGATCTGCAATGCGCTGCCTACTTTCTGACGCAGCAGCCTGGGGATTTTGACCCGGCCGATATCCTCCTGCAGCGGCGCATGGGTACACGCCTCCGCGATCAGCACACGGGAATTTGTTGTCAAACGGTCGACGGCGGATGCCCCTTCGATGAATGCCTTCAAATCCCCTTTATAACCCGCCATCAGGACTGAAAAGGAGGTCAGTCGGCTCTGGGGCGGTTTTTGTGCATAGACCTGCCCGAATACCTGTGAATCGGTGATGATGAGCGGCGGCGGCGCTGAAAGAGCGGCCAGCGCTGCCGGGAGTTGTTCGGTCGTAACGCTCATAACCAGGCATTGATGGTCAAGCAGGTCGCGGATGGTCTGCACCTGCGGTAAAATCAGCCGGCCTTTGGGAGCCTGGATATCCTGCGGCATAACAAGCAGCACCAAGTCGCCCGGCCTGACCAGGCCGCCGACGATGCTTTCTTGCTCGTATCCCTCCGGGATATTGCGGATCAGCGTATCGATCAGCTGCCGGATGCCGGTGTTTTCCTTTGCGGATACTGTGATGGGAGTAAGGCCAAAGGTATCCTGTATGGCTTTGGTGATTTTGTCTGCGTCCTCCAGGGTATCTGCCCGGCTCACAACCGGTATGATCGGGCATTTGCGCTTTTGGAAGGCTTCGACCCATTTACTTTCCAGCGAAAAATCCAGGCTGCAAAACAAAAGGATGGCAATATCGGTTTTTTCCATGGCTTCCTGTGTCTTTTCCATACGCAGTTTACCCAGGTCGCCTTCGTCGTCAAAACCGGCCGTATCGATCAGCATGCACGGGCCGATCCCGTGGATTTCCATTGCTTTATACACCGGGTCGGTGGTAGTGCCGGCAATGGGGGAAGCCAGCGCGACCGGCTGGCCGGTAATGGCATTAATTAGGGAGGATTTCCCATAATTCCGGCGCCCGAAAATACCGATGTGCAGCCGGTTGGCGCGCGGGGTGGAAGCAAGGTCCATATTTTTGGCCTCCTAATCATACGGGGATGGGAGCAAAACTCAGAAACGGAAATCGCGCTTGCCGTTTTCAATGTCTTGCAGATGCTCGACTGTCAGCCGGCGCACCTTTTCATTCGGGATTTTAGGAATGGTATCCTGGATCATTTTTTCCCCTTTCTCACGGGTCTGCGGGGAAGCGTAATCCATCAGGTATTCTTTGAGGGTCAGCAGCGCATTCGGTTGGCAGCAGTTGCCGATTTGCTGGGTTTTGACCAGGCTCATGAACCGGTCGCCGGTGCGTCCTTCCCGGTAACAGGCGGTGCAGAAACTGGGGATATGCCCGAGATCCATCAGCCAGCCGATCACTTCGTCCAGCGTGCGGTCGTCGCTGATATCAAACTGGGCGGTGTTTTCCTTTTCCTGCTCCACATATCCGCCCACGCTGGTTCTGGAAGCGCCGCTGATCTGGGAAATACCGAGGTGCAGCACCTTTTCACGGGTCGCCTGGGACTCGCGGGTAGAGATAATCAGGCCGGTATAGGGGACGGCGATCCGCAGGACGGCTACGATCCGCTGGAATATTTCATCGGAAATCGCATTGGAGAACTGAGCGGGGTCGATGTCGTCCGCCGAGCGGATGCGCGGGACGCTGATGGTATGCGGGCCGACGCCGAATACTGCTTCCAGATGCTCTGCATGCATGAGCAGCCCTACGAAATCATACCGGTACATATTCAGCCCAAACAGCACGCCGCAGCCCACGTCGTCAATGCCGCCCTCCATTGCGCGGTCCATCGCTTCGGTGTGGTAGGCGTAGTTGCTCTTGGGACCCGCTGGATGCAGATATTCGTAAGATTCCTTATTATATGTTTCCTGGAACAGGATGTAAGTCCCGATGCCAGCTTCTTTCAGTTTGCGGTAATTTTCCACTGTGGTAGCCGCGATATTGACATTTACCCGGCGGATTGCGCCGTTTTTGTGCTTGATACTGTATATGGTCTTGATGCTTTCCAGAACATACTCGATCGGGCAGTTCACAGGATCTTCGCCGGTTTCCAGCGCAAGGCGTTTATGCCCCATATCCTGCAGCGCGATGACCTCCCGCGCGATCTCCTCCTGGGAAAGCTGTTTGCGGGCGATATGGGTATTGTGGTGGTGGTAAGGGCAGTACCGGCATTCATTGACACAGTAGTTGGAAAGGTAAAGCGGGGCGAACATGACGATCCGGTTGCCGTAATTCTTTTGCTTGATCTCCATGGCAAGCGAAAAAATCTTTTGCAAATATTCCGGGCTGTCGCATTCGAGCAGCACCATTGCCTCCCGATGGGAAAGCCCTTTGAGGGTGGCGGCTTTTTCCAGGATCTGATCGATCAGCGCGAAATTATCCTTGTTTTGTTCTGCATAAGCCAGCGTTTCCCTGATCTCAGCGTCGTCGATGAATTCGGTTGCGATCTTTGACTTCGGGTTATACATGTTTATGTCCTTTCTCCAGCCCGTGCTTGGGCATGGCGTGATAAATTTATGGAAAGGGGAGCAGGACGTACCTTCCCCCTTGGCACCTTATAAAGGGATACGCCCAAGCGCACGGATCCGGCGCTCCAAAAAGGCGCGTTCGGCCGGGATATCCGTCTTTTCAAAATGGGCGGGGTAAATCTCATATTTCTGCTTGTAAGGGTCGGGGGTGACCTTGCGCATGATTACATTTGCACCGCAGGAAAAGATATCGTTTTCCGATTCCCCGCCAGCCACGCCGAGCGCGGTGGTAGCCGGCAGGTTGATATCCGGCAGCAGCAGGCGCGCAAGCGCGACCGCCCGTTTGGTCAGTTCAATGCTCCCGGCAGGACAGCCTTTGAGCGGGGTCTGTGGATGCGGGATAAACGGGCCGATCCCAGCCATATCACAGCCAATTTTTTCCAAAAGCAGCAGGTCGTCGGCGATCGTTTCCAGCGTTTGACCGGGTAAACCGATCATAAACCCGCTGCCGGTTTCATATCCGAGCGATTTCAAATCACACAGGCAGCGAACCCGGTTTTCCAACGTACCACAGGGATGCAGGCGGGCGTAGATTTCAGGATCGGCGGTTTCATGTTTGAGCAGGTACCGGTCGGCCCCGCAGCTTTTCAGATATGCGTATGCAGCATAGGGCATCTCCCCGCAGCTTAAAGTGACTGCCATACCGGTTTTTTTGATTTCCCGAATCAGTTCTCCCAAAAGCTGTGGAGTAAAATAGGGGTCTTCGCCGGATTGCATCACCAGCGTGCGGTATCCGGCTTCGGCAGCCATATTGGCACAGGCGAGGATTTCTTCCGGTGTCATCCGGTAACGCTCCGCCGTTGTATTTTTGCAGTTGAGCCCGCAATAACGGCATTGCCGGCGGCAATAATTGGAAAATTCCACAATGGCCCGGATTTGTACGGTATCGCCTTTGTGTGCGGCGCGGACCTGGTCGGCTTTGCGGTATATGGGGGAGAAGTCCGGCAGCGCCAGCAGCTTCACCAGCCCTTTGCGGTCAAGATTCAGCGGTTCCATCCGCATCCCCTTTCCCGGCAGGCATTTTGGAATAGACCGTCTTGATACTGACACCCGGCAGCATGCCCAGTTTCCCCGACAGGGAACTGATTGCATTGTTTGGCGCGTCCATCACAATGCTGATGATGCAGATTTCCTTTGGATGATAGGGGATACCCATCCGCCCGATGATATATTTGCCGTATTCATGCAGGATGGCGTTGAGGCGGGTAGTGGAAGCGGGATCCTCTACGATGATGCCGATCAGGGCAATGCGTGTTTCCTGGTTTTCCATGAAATCCCTCCTTATTGGGCTGTTGTTCAAAAATACAAAAAAGCGCTGTACCCGCCGGCACAGCGCTTTTTGACAAACACAAGAAAACCCCTTTTTCCCGTTGGGCAAAAACCCTTTGGGGCAAAGGATGCGAAATCGAAAAGCCTTAGCCGTCGGGGAGATGGCTCCCTTTTTGCGCAGGTGGTTAAATCTGTTAAATTTTTGTCCAGCATATCACAAATACCGGTTTTCTGCAAGGATGAAAGTGCACAAGTTTTTGTTAAAATTTTATTAAAGTTTACCGGGCAGACAAAAGGTAAGAAGCAAAATGTACAGGCTGCATATATTCATAAATAATGCATAAAAACACAAATCATGTATAAATAATTTTTCCAAAAGATATGTAGGCAGGGGACAGAAAACAGAAATTTGAATATTTGCAGCGGATGATTTAATCGAAAAAGGCGGAAATGCGGGTGATTATTACCAACATTGCATGGGAAAGGTTTAAAATATGAATATAAATCCACAAAAATAAATAAATATGCATAAATCTATTGATTTTGGGGTGGATGCGTTATATAATGCAATACAGACAAAACACAATCAGTGTGCGGGAGGGTTTTACATATGGAAAAGAAGTATAATAAAGTTGTTTTGGCATATTCCGGCGGCCTGGATACATCGGTATTGATCCCTTGGCTCAAAGAACATTATGGCTGCGAAGTCATCGCGGTGTCTGCGGATGTCGGGCAGGGGACCGAGTTGGACGGTCTGGAAGAAAAAGCGCTCAAGACCGGCGCTTCCAAGCTGTATATCGAAGATTTGAAAAAGGAATTTGTGGATGAATATATCATCCCGACCATGCAGGCAGGCGCGACCTATGAGCAATATCTGCTGGGGACCTCTTTTGCCCGTCCAATCATTGCCAAACGGATCGTTGAGATCGCAATCAAAGAGGGCGCCGATGCGATCTGCCATGGCTGCACCGGGAAAGGGAACGATCAGGTGCGTTTTGAACTGGCGATCAAGGCGTTTGCACCGCATATGGATGTAATTGCGCCGTGGCGGTTCTGGGAGCTCAACAGCCGTGAAAAAGAGATCGAATATGCTTACGCGCACAATATCCCGCTGAAGATCAGCAAAGAAACCAACTATTCCAAAGATAAAAACCTGTGGCATCTTTCCCATGAAGGGATGGATCTGGAAAATCCGGCCAATGAATCCCCGATCAATAAACCGGGATTTTTGGAGATGTCCGTGTCCCCGGAACAGGCGCCGGACACCCCGACCTATGTGACCATCCATTTTGAAAAAGGCGTACCGACTGCGGTGGATGGGCAGGAGATGGATTCGGTCGCTTTGATCGAAAAACTCAACCAGATCGGCGGAGCAAATGGCTGCGGGATCCTGGATATCGTGGAAAACCGTCTGGTCGGCATGAAGAGCCGGGGCGTTTATGAAACCCCGGGCGGTGCGGTGCTCTATGCGGCGCATCAGAAACTGGAAGAGATCACCCTGGACAAGGAAACCCAGCATTATAAACAGCAGCTTGCCCTCAAGTTTGCTGAACTGGTCTATAATGGGCAGTGGTTTACCCCGCTGCGCAAAGCGATGAGCGCATTCGTCACTTCCACCCAGGAAACTGTGACAGGGGACGTTAAACTGAAGCTGTATAAGGGCAATATCATCCCGGCATCAGTCACTTCCCCGTATACCCTGTATTCCGAGGATATTGCGACCTTCGGCGAGGATCATTCCTATAACCAGGCGGATTCGACAGGGTTTATCAACCTGTTCGGGCTGCCGATCAAGGTGCGGGCGATGAACGATCAGGCGCTGCAGAAGAAAACCGGGGCAGGGTTCCCGGCTGTGGAATAAAGATTTGGATATTTGGAAAGGGCGGGCATCAAATGGCAAAAATGTGGGCGGGCCGGTTTCAGAAGGATACCGATGCGGTGGTCAACGATTTTAACTCTTCGGTGATGTTTGATTGCCGCATGTATGCAGAGGATTTGGAGGGATCGGCCGCTCATGCCGCGATGCTTGGCAGGCAGGGCATTATCCCGCAGGGGGATGTGGAAAAGATCCTTGCGGGGCTCGCGCAGATCCGTAAGGAGATCGAAGCGGGGGAAATCCATTTTTCCCCCGAATTATATGAAGACATCCATATGGCCAATGAACAGCTTTTGACCGAGCGGATCGGTGATGCAGGCAAACGGCTGCACACCGCCCGCTCGCGCAATGACCAGGTAGCGCTGGATATGCGGCTGTATGTGCGTAAGGAGATCGGAGAAATCAAAAGCCTGGTCCTTCAATTTATGAAAACGCTCTGTAAAAAAGCCTCGGATAATCTGGAAACAGTGATGCCGGGGTATACGCATTTACAGCGGGCGCAGCCGATCACCTTTGCCCATCATCTGATGGCGTATGCCAATATGCTCAAGCGGGATGTGCGCCGGCTGGATAATTGCAGGGAAGGGCTGGATGAATGCCCGTTGGGATGCGGGGCGCTGGCTGGGACCACCTACCCGATCGACCGGGCTTATACGGCAAAGGAACTTGGGTTTTCCGGCCCGAACGACAATTCGCTGGATGGGGTTTCCGACCGGGATTACTGCATCGAATTATGTGCGGCGCTTTCTATTTTGATGATGCACCTGTCCAGGCTTTCGGAAGAAGTGATCGCCTGGTGTTCCTGGGAATTCAAATTTATTGAACTGGACGATGCTTATTCCACCGGTTCTTCTATTATGCCGCAGAAAAAGAACCCGGATGTATGCGAACTGGTGCGGGGCAAGACTGGCCGGGTATACGGCACGCTTATGACCCTGCTGACCTTCATGAAAGGGATCCCACTGGCCTATAACAAGGACATGCAGGAGGATAAAGAGGCAACATTTGAAGCGATTGACACGGCAAAAGCCTGCTTGAAGGTGATCGACCCGATGTTTGATACGCTGACGGTGCTCACCGAGAATATGAAGAATGCAGCAAAACGGGGATTCATCAATGCGACCGACTGTGCGGATTATCTGACGAAAAAGGGCGTACCGTTCCGGGACGCTTATAAAATGACCGGCATGCTGGTGCATACCTGCATTGAAACAGGAAACACGCTGGATACCCTTCCGCTGGAGGAATACCAGAAGGTTTCCCCGGTATTTGGGAAAGACATTTATCAGGCGATCGATCTCATCACCTGTGTGAAGGAACGGCGTTCGGTCGGCGGGCCGGCCCCGGAAGAGGTCGCACGCCAGATTCAGAAGATACAGGATTTTTTGGAGGGGCAGGGCTGCTGAATGAAGCCAAAGGTTTATATCGATGGAAAAGAAGGAACGACCGGCCTGCAGATTTATGAGCGGCTGGGGAAACGGGAGGACCTGGAACTGCTGCTGATCGAGGAAGAAAAGCGCAAAGACCCGCAGGAACGGAAAAAACTGCTGAATGCGGCGGACATCGTTTTCCTCTGTTTGCCGGACGCTGCGGCAAAAGAAGCGGTCGGTATGATCGAAAACCCGCATACCCGCGTGATCGACGCTTCGACTGCACACCGGACAGCGGCAGGTTGGGATTATGGGTTCCCGGAACTTTCTGCGCAGCACCGGGCAGCCATTCAGAATTCCAAACGTGTTGCAAACCCCGGATGCCATGCGACGGGATTGATCGTTTCGGTCTATCCGCTGCGTGCATTGGGGATTCTGCCGGAGGATGCCGCGCTCACCTGTTTTTCGCTGACGGGATATTCCGGCGGCGGGAAAAAGATGATTGCAGAATATGAAGCGTCCGAAAAACCGGATGCGCTGTATGCGCCACGGGTCTATGGCCTGAACCTCCGGCATAAGCATCTGCCGGAAATGCAGTCGGTATGCGGCCTCAAGCTGGCCCCGGTCTTTTGCCCGGTCGTTGATGATTATTATAAAGGCATGGCCACCACGGTGATGCTGCACAGCACACAGGTAAAAGGGATGTCTGCGGAAGAGATTCATGGACGGTTGGCAGATTATTATGCGGGGCAGAAGATGGTGTCGGTCGCGCCGTTCGGGCAGGGCGGGCCGATGCTCGAGGCCAACCGCATGTCCGGGAAGGACGATCTGGAATTGTTCGTCCATGGGCGCGAGGGACAGACGATCATAACCGCCTTATTTGATAACCTTGGAAAAGGGGCTTCCGGGGCGGCGGTACAAAATATGAATTTAATGTTGGGGCTGGAGGAATCCACCGGCCTTGCAAGATAGGCATAAGGGGGCAGTTTTTCAAATGTTTGAAGTGATTTCCGGCGGCATCTGTGCCGCAAAGGGTTTTTTGGCGGGAGCCACCCATTGCGGGATCCGGGAAGGAAGCAAATCGAATGATACGGCAGTAATTTATTCAGAGGTACCATGCACTGCTGCCGCTGTCTTTACAAAAAACCGGGTAAAAGCGTCGCCGCTTCTGGTGACAAAGGAACATCTTAAAAACGGCAGGGCGCAGGGCGTGATCATCAATTCCAAAAATGCGAACGCCTGCGCGCCTGACGGGATGGCAAATGCCCGGCGGGAAGCTGCTGCCTGTGCAAAATTTTTGAATATCCCGGAGGAAGACGTGATCGTCTGCTCCACCGGCGTCATCGGCCAGCGGCTGTATGTGGAAGCGATCGAGGAAAACCTGCATCTGCTCCAGCTCAAACCGGATGGGTCGGATGAGGCGTCCAGGGCGATCATGACGACCGATACTACCCCGAAAACAGCGGCGGTATCCTTCCAGGCGGGCGGGAAAACCTGCCATATGGGGGGTATCTGCAAGGGGTCTGGCATGATCCATCCCAATATGGGGACGATGATCTGCATGATTACGACCGACTGTGCAGTTGACCGGGAATTGCTGCAAGCCCTGCTTTTGGAGAAGGTCAATATCTCGTTCAACCGGATTTCGGTAGACGGCGATACTTCCACCAACGATACCTGCTGCATTCTGGCAAACGGGATGGCAGCGAACCAGCAAATTAAAGCAAAAACAGATGACGGTTATGAAAATTTGGCGGAAGCCTTGGAATACCTTTGCATCCAGCTGGCGCGCAAGATCGCGGCGGATGGCGAAGGCGCAACCCATTTGATTACCTGTAAGGTGAGCGGAGCGGCCAGCGAAGCGGATGCGGAGGGGCTGGCCAAATCGGTGTGTTCCTCTTCGCTTGTGAAGGCTGCGATGTTTGGCGCTGACGCAAACTGGGGACGCATCATCTGCGCAATGGGATATTCCGGGATCGTGTTTGACCCGGAAAAAGTATCAATCTCTTTTGTGTCCGACGCTGGGCGGATATTGGTATGTGATGAAGGCAAAGCAGTGGATTTTGACGAAGATCTGGCCAAAAAGATCCTGTCCGAGTTTGAAGTGGTCATAGAAGCAAAGGTGCAGGAGGGGACAGCGCAGGCAACAGCTTGGGGCTGCGATCTGACTTATGATTATGTGAAGATCAACGGGGACTACAGGACCTGATAAAAAGTAAGGCAAAGGCGGGAAAAAGATGAAGAAATTCGATCCGGCGGACAAAGCGAACGTATTGGTGGAAGCGCTGCCATATATCCAGGAATATTACGGGCAGACAGTAGTGGTAAAATATGGCGGGAACGCAATGATCAATGAAGAACTCAAGGATGCGGTGATCCGCGATATCGTATTGCTGTCACTGGTTGGCGTACACGTAGTGGTGCTGCATGGCGGTGGACCGGAAATCTCTGAAATGCTCAAAAAGATCGGCAAAGACTCCCGCTTTGTCAAAGGAATGCGTTACACCGACCGGGAAACGATGGATATCGTACAGATGATTTTATGCGGGAAGGTCAATAAAGATCTGGTCACATTGATGGAAAAAGCCGGCGGCCAGGGGGTAGGGCTCGGCGGTATGGACGGCGGGCTGTTCCAGGCAAAAAGGCTGTGCGACGAAGACGGCACCGATTACGGGTATGTTGGGGAGATCGTCCATGTGAACCCCAAACCGATCGAGGATATGCTGCATGACGGATACATCCCGGTGGTTTCTTCGGTTGCGCAGGGGATCGATGAGGATACAAATTACAACATCAATGCGGATATTGCAGCGGCCAAGCTGGCCATCGCGTTAAAAGCCAAAAAGCTGATCCTGCTAACCGATGTGCGCGGGTTGCTGCGTGACCCGAAAGATGATGAAACGCTGATCCACCGGGTCAAGGTGTCGGAGGTACCTGCGCTGATCAAGGAGGGCATCATTTCCGGTGGGATGATCCCGAAGGTGGATTGCTGTGTGGAAGCGATCCGCAAGGGCGTTGAGCGGGCCAATATCCAGGATGGACGGGTAAAGCATTCGATCCTGATCGAATTGCTTTCAGACGATGGGGTCGGGACAATGTTCCATTAAAACACAAGGCAGGAAGATGGGGGCAGGAAAACGATGTGGTATCAGGAACTGAAACAACAGGAACAGACCTATGTAATCAACAGCTATGGCCGCTTCCCGATCGCACTCGACCATGGAAAGGGCGCGCGACTCTGGGATGTGGAAGGCAAGGAATATATCGACCTTGCTTCCGGCATCGGCGTCAATTGCCTGGGGCATGACCATCCGGTTTTGACAAAAGCGATCGAGGATCAGATCCATAAGCTGATGCATGCTTCCAATCTATATACCACCGCGCCGATGGTGGAAACCGCTAAAACGCTGACGACGGCGACCGGCATGGCAAAAGTATTTTTTGCAAACTCCGGGGCGGAATCGAATGAAGGCGCAATCAAGCTGGCGCGCAAATACAGCTTTGATAAATATGGGCCGGGCAGATATAAGATCATCACCCTTCTGAATTCCTTCCATGGCCGGACGATCACTACGCTGAAAGCCACCGGGCAGGATAAATTTCACGACTACTTTTTCCCGTTTACCGAAGGCTTTGATTATGCCCAGGCAGGGAATATCGAAGACCTGAAACAAAAAGCGGACGATTCCTGCTGCGCGGTCATGATGGAGCTGATCCAGGGGGAAGGCGGCGTACTCCCACAGGAAAAGGCGTATGTGCATGCAGTGGCGGAATTTTGCAAACAGAAGGATCTGCTTTTGATTATAGATGAGGTGCAGACCGGTATCGGGCGCACAGGTTCGCTTTTCTGTTTCCAGCAGTACGGTATCCTGCCGGATATTGTGACGATGGCAAAGGGTTTGGGCGGCGGTTTACCGATCGGTGCAGTAATGGCGGCGCAAAGCTGCTGTGATGTGTTTACACCGGGTACCCATGCGACTACTTTTGGCGGCTCGCCGACCGTATGCGCCGCGGCAAACGCGGTGCTTTCGGTTGTCAACCAGGCAGATTTCCTTCAAGAGGTACAGCGCAAAGGCGAATACCTGAAAGAACAGATCCTGGGATTCCAGTCGCCGGAAATCCAAGGCGTACGCGGGATGGGTTTGATGCTTGGGATCATTGTGGAGGAAGGAAAGCACAGCGCATTTGTTGGCAAGCTGCTGGAAAATGGGGTGCTGGCGATCACAGCGGGCAAAAATACAGTAAGGCTGCTGCCGCCGCTGGTGATTACTCAGGAAGAAATGGATCAGGCGCTCGCTGCAATGAAAGCAGTATTTTGTCAATCATAAATTCCAAAATAAAGGGGTCAAAAAGGCATGAAACATCTGCTCAAACTGCTCGATCTGTCCAGCGAGGAAATCATTTCGATACTCGATCTGGCCGACCAACTCAAATATGAGAAAAAAAATGGGATCGCCCATCCGATCCTGGCTGGGAAAACGCTGGGCATGATCTTCCAGAAGTCTTCCACCCGTACACGTGTTTCTTTTGAAGTTGGGATGTACCAGCTCGGCGGACAGGCGCTGTTCCTTTCTTCGCGTGATCTGCAGATTGGGCGTGGGGAACCGGTACAGGATACCGCAAGGGTGCTTTCCCGCTATCTGGATGGCATTATGATCCGTACTTTTGCACAGCAGGAGGTGGAAGACCTGGCAAATTACGGAAGCATCCCGATCATCAACGGGCTGACCGATTTTTGCCATCCTTGCCAGGTATTGGCCGACCTGATGACCATTCGTGAGAAATATGCTTCGCTGGAAGGCGTACATTTCTGCTATATCGGCGACGGCAATAACATGGCCAATTCGTTGATCGTTGGCGGGCTCAAAGCCGGGATGAAAGTATCCATTGCTACGCCGAAGGATTACCGTCCGGATGCAGCCGTTCTGGATTTTGCAAAAGGGAACCCCAATTTCCTGCTCACGGAAAACCCGCTGGAAGCGGCAGCCGGCGCAGACGTGGTTTATACCGATACTTGGGCGTCGATGGGGATGGAAGAAGAAAAGGAAGCCCGGCAAAAGGCATTTGCTGGGTATCAGGTGAATGCGGAACTGATGGCTGCGGCCAATCCCGGCGCAATGGTGCAGCATTGCCTGCCCGCTTACCGTGGGCAGGAGATCACCGAGGAAGTTTTTGAAGCGCATGCGCAGGAATTGTTTGACGAGGCGGAGAACCGTCTGCACGCGCAAAAAGCCGTTATGGTAAAACTGATGGGCAATCAAAAGTGACCTGGTATTGATTTCAAACGATAAAAGCCAGCCGGTATGTTTTGACCGGCTGGCTTTTATGTAAAGTAAATAAACTTGTCAGAAAGCAGTCTGATCTGTGCAGATGCCGCAGAGAAAGCTGCTGCGGTTGTCAATCGTTTTAAAATATGCTATCATACCTATTAAAGAATCTGTATATTGATAATTGGCGGTTTTTTGAACCTAGCAGGGATGGGAAGGCCCACCTGCCGGGCTAATATTGTTTTTTCAGCAGGATTGTGCAGTAAAACAGGGAAAATCGCCCACTGTTTAGGTGTAGTGCGGTTTTGGGGGCAACAGGTGAAAAGCACCGGCAGGGCAGTTTTATTTTCGGGAAGGAACTTTACAAATAACCGATAGAAGTTTATAATAAAAAAATCGCTTACATTGTGATACCTGCCATTGTGTCCGGCTTCAGGCGCCCTGATAAGGATTTGGCGCGGGATGATCAGGCGATGTATTTTTCTGATGTGCAGGGCACAAATGTTTTTTCTGAGATAGGAGTGTTTGGCTGGATGGAAGAACGAGAGGTACAGCTTTGTATGGGCTGCATGTCCCCTAAATTTGAGGAGGGCAAGTGCAGCATCTGCGGGTATGACCCGGATGAGCCTGCCGATCTGGAATACTTGCCGCCGAAAAGCTGGATCAATGACCGGTTCCTGGTTGGTAAGCTGGTGTCCAGCGATGTGGAAGGGGCATTATATGTCGGATATGACCGGAAGGAAGAAGTCCGGGTATGGATCCGTGAGTATGCGCCTGCATGTATTATCCGGCGTGACCACCAGACTTTTGATATCCAGCCGCTTTCCAGTGCCGAGGCACAATATAAAGCATTGATGGCAGATTTTGAAGACCTGAGCAGATGTTTGCAGAAGGTACCGGAAAAGGTATTGCCGGTTATGGCGATGGTATATGCCCACAATACGGTTTATGCCGTTTACCGTTATATCAAAACGATTTCGCTGGAATCCTTTTTGCAGCGCAGCGGAGGCCGGTTGAGTTGGCGCCATACAAAGAAACTGCTGATGCCGCTTTATCATACGGTTGCAAATATCCATAAAGCTGGGCTGATCCATCGTGGGCTTTCCCCGCAGACCATCCACCTCGACCAGTCGGGAACCCTTTGGGTCAGCGGTTTTTCCATTGCTGCAGCCCGGACAAATAAAAGTGAGATCGGGGCAGCCTTATTCGATGGGTATGCAGCCCCGGAACAGTATTCCAGCAACAGCTGGCAGGGCACATGGACGGATATCTATGCTTTGGGTGCGATCACCTATCGTTCGCTTTCCGGGGAAAAGCCGCCCTGTGCGCAAGACCGGATCTATGGGGACGACCTGCTGGATGAAACGGAATACCAGGGGATCGGTGAAAATGTTGTTTCTGCTGTCAACCGCGCAATGGCGATCGAGGTAGAGGATCGGATCCAATCGGCGGAGGCTTTGATTGCCGAACTGCTCTCAACAGAGGGATCGAATACTGCGGTGTATACTTCTCCGGCGCCGCGCCCGCAGCCGGATTGGCCGCCTGAAACGGTAGGGTTGCCGGCAGACCGGATGGAACAGGAATTGCCGTCCAGGCAGTACGAACAAAAAGGCGGGATCGCGCTGATGCCGATCCCCGGGCAAAAGGAAGAGAACAGGATGGAACGGCGCAGTAGTACCTCGCAAAAATCCAGAAGACAACGTGGGAAGAAAGAACGGCGCGCCCATCCGATTCTTTCGCTGTTCCTTTCCCTGCTGATTGCAACCGCATTGCTTGGCGGTGGGTTTTACTGGTTCACAACGCATTATCTGGGGGACTTGCTGCATCCGGATCTGAGCGCTGCTTCTTCCGATGCACAAGCAAGCCAAGGGTCGGAATTTTCCGAGGATGCGCAGCAGTTGGATGACGGAAAGGTTCCGCGTTTTGTCGGCGCAACCAAAGCATCTGTGGAAGGGAATACGCAAGTCAATCAAAAATATACTTTGGTCTATCAGGAGGAATATAACAGCGATTATGAAGCTGGGGTCATTTATGACCAGCTACCGGTGGAAGGTACCGAACTGGAAGATGGCGGGGAGATCACCCTGTTCGTTTCCAAAGGGATCGAATATGTCGAGATGTTGGATGTCGTAGGCATGGAACTGGAGGAGGCGCAGGAACTTCTTGATGCCGCAGGGATACAGTATGATATCATCCCGGTATATAACAGCACATATGAAGAAGGGATTGTCAACCGCGTGGATCGTCAGCCCGGCGAACAGCTGAATAAAAATGATGATGTCGTCATGCTTTATACCAAGATGGTCGACGAAGAAGAGGAAGATGAAGAGGAAGATGAGGATGACCGCTCGAGTTCCAAAAAAGAAAGTTCCAAGAGCAGCAGCTCGTCCTCTGAAAAACCAACTCTCAAGCTGCCCACCAAGAAGACGCGTTTGGGAAGGGAATATACGGTGAGTTATGATGATGACGGCAACGAGATCATGATTTTTGAAAATTGAACGGTTTAATATCATCCTGAAAGGCATATAAAAAACGGTACGCTGATGCGTACCGTTTTTTATATGCCGATATGGGATTGGTGGAAGCTGCCGGCTGCGTCAGGAAAGCATGTTATCCCG
>CALXGW010000074.1 GCA_944387965.1 uncultured Anaerotruncus sp.
TTGCACTGAGCACCGGCAAGAGTAATGATAGAGGGCGGTCAGCACAAGACTGCTGGCCACGGCGAGAATGACCGCATTGCCCACACTGTGCCTCGCCTGGCTCACTTCGTTCCTGCCCAGACGGATGCTGACAAAAGCACAGCAGCCGTCTCCAACCAGGACGGCAATGGACAGCGCTACCACTGTCAGAGGGAAAACCACTGTATTGGCGGCATTGCCGTAGGAGCCGAGATAGCTGGCATTGGCGATGAAAATCTGGTCCACGATGTTGTAAAGTGCGCCCACCAACAGGGAAATGATGCAGGGAATGGCGTATTTGTACATCAAGGACCCAATCTTCTCGCTCCCTAAAAATTGATTTGCTTGATCCACTTTGTATCACCTTTCTTCCAAAAAAATAAAATGCGTAAGTCCGGATCCGGACTTACGCATTTCTGCTACACGATTTTACAATACACTTCTACAGATCTTTAATTTTGAGAAACACTCTTGACAGAGCATTATATACCCAAACAAAGGCCCTTGGGACACATTTTACGTTGTTATTATATAAGATTTTTTCTAAATTTTCAAATGTTTTTTTATGTTCGCTATAATAGCTTTGGCATCGGAGCCAGCGGTGAATATCACCGTTTTATCGCTTCTGATGCTGTATTTGCTTATACAGGCATAACGATCATTTCACTGTATGCAGCCACTGATAAGTCGGTCGTTGTGACGCATATATGGCGTTTTGAAAAGTATCAGAAATGGATGTCGGCTTTTAAATATGATAAAACAGCTTTATTCTCCATCAGGTCGGCAGCCAGTATATCCACCAGATAATATTCCATCTGATCCATATTGCGATATGAGATAGTAAGTAAGACAATCCAGCGGATTTTCCGTACAGAGAAAACCATTGCCGCTGCAGTTTGCTGCGTCAGCTGCATTTAAAATGACAACCCAGACTGGCCCCGGCTTAAATCCTTTGCATGCCAGCATGTTAACTCCTTTCCTTTCATTACAAACAGTGCGGACGACAGGTTGGTTCTGTCGCTCGTACACTTCACGATGACTATTTATTGGTTCTTTTTCTCAAAAACCCTTCGTTATCATTTTTACATCCGGGTTTCCGGTGTTTCACTTTTTCAGGCAACGATGCTTCTGAAAGTCCCTTGGGAGCCATGCTGACCAGGCCGTTCATCGTTTCACCCTACAGCACGATATATCCGCTTCCCCCAATAGCCTCCCCAAAATACTGTTTGCTTATGGAAAATTATGCTATAATAACTGCAAAGCAGTTATTATAGCACCTTATGGCCAGGGGGCTGCGCATTTATATGCTCCGCTCCCACCTCAATGGCCGATGGTACCATTTGCGTACAGCGTACCTGACGGCATCATCCAATCAAATGATCTATGGAAAAAGGTGAAAGGCATTGGAATCACAGGAAACTTCTAAAAAACATTTTTATCTGAAATGGCCCTGGAATGTGGTCGTCTACATCGTTTTGGTGGTATTGCTGCGTATTTTTGCAATACCGGCGATCCTGGCAATCATCTGGTGGAATAAAAAGCAGCAGCCGGACGGCCCGGAGGAAGGCTACTGCCTCCAACGGACCCGGGGAAGGCTCATCGGGCTGATCTGGGCGGCCCTTTTCCTGGCTGGAGGCGGGCTGGCCATCTGGTTTTTTGTGGCGGTTCAGACCATGCCATACGAGGTGGAAAAGTTAAAAGAGGAACTGCATTTCGGCTATTACCTGATCCCCGTGGGAGGCGCAGCGGCCATCCTGATAGGTATATATCTGGCCTACCGGAGCCTACAGGACGCTCTGGTCCCGGAGAAAAGCGCCCTGGCCCAGTCCATCCGCAACCAGCTCGATTACCCGGACGAAGCTCCTCCAGTGAAGGAGCTCTTCGCTATGGTGGATCAGGATTTAAAACAGGACGGCCAATGGTGCGGCAAAATGGGAATTGGCAAGGAGTGGGTATTGGGGGATGAAGTATCTTCCATCCCTCGCATCCGGGGCGTGTTCAGCCGGGAGGAGCATCGCACCCGCCGCGCCGGCAAACGTACCCAGGCCGTCCACATCTATGAAGTCTGGATCGTAGACGACCGCCAGCAGCGGCAGGTCACTTCCCTCAAGTCCAAGCAGGAACTGGAAGAGGCCATGGACTGCCTGCAGCGACGGGCGCCTGCCGCTGTGTTTGGGGTCTATGATTCCAAAGCGTACAAGGATCTGGTTTATACCAAAGATGATATGCAGCAATACGCCCAGGAGCATGCCTACCAGCAAAGAAAAGCCCGGCAGGATGAGCAGGCCCGCCGGGAGCAGGAACGGCTGGCGCAGAACCAGGTGCTCACCCTGCCGGACGGCTCGGTGACCTCCCGCATTACCTGGGACACCATTCATCAACTGCTGCTCCAGCCCGCTCAGACGGGAAAGGCCGTTCCCTTCCAGCTGGTACCCGGCGTCCCCATCCAGGGGCAGGGGCACACCTTCAGCCGCCTGGTAGGTCTGGCCGGCGGCGTGGCAAAGCCCACCCGCATCCTGATGGAGGAATACTCCGGCACGCCAGGCGTGCCCGGTCAATACGCCTGGACACGGGATATGTCCACTGGTGAAACGGAGGAAGTGCTGCGCGGCTGGCTGCGGGGAGAGATCCCCTCCCTGCGGGACTGGACGCACATGGAGCGGGCCGGCCGCACCTGGCAGCGGGTGTTGGAACAGCAGAAGGGCGGGACATCTTCCATCCCGCCCCAACCCCACCCAGACTGGCCCTGGTGCATGACCGTGGGCGGGGAGCCCGGCAGCATCTCTGACCCCAGCTGGCGGCAGGTCGAAACGGTGCTGCGGGGGCTGAACCAGGAGGCGGACAGTTACCTGATCTTGGAACAGAAGGATCCCCAAAACCCGGCAACCTGTTGGTTTATCCAGTGCGCTGTGGCCCTGCAGGGCCCGGATCAGGGCAGCTATTCCGTGGAAATCGGCTTTGCCACACCCGGCGGCTCCAGCCTGTGGGAGTGGATGATGCCCGATGTGCAGGATGCCATCCGCTATTTTTCCGATGCCTACTATCACAGGGGCCTGGATGTTTCCAGATTTCAAAAAATGGGGATTTAAAAAATAAAATGGAGAGGTAGATCACAATGAAAGCAATGATCGGATACTGTGGGCTGGACTGTGAAAGGTGCGACGCCTATCTGGCAACCATCCATGACGACCAGGCACTGCGGGAGAAGACGGCTAAACTGTGGGCCGAACTGAACCAGGCGCCCATTTTGCCGGAGCATATCAACTGCATGGGATGCCGTGCGGATGGGATCAAGACGGTATTTTGCGAACACATGTGCGCCATCCGCCGGTGCGCCTTGCAAAAGGGCGT
Source organism: uncultured Anaerotruncus sp. (assembly GCA_944387965.1). GTDB lineage: Bacteria > Bacillota > Clostridia > Oscillospirales > Ruminococcaceae > Anaerotruncus. The sequence continues at coordinate 3,370 of CALXGW010000074.1, forward strand.
GACAACCTGCGGCAGCTGCCCGGAACTGGGGAACTGCCAAACGGTGGGGGCGGTTATCCAAAACAATCCTGCTGCCAAAAAGAATTTGGAAGGAGCTGCGCAGCTTACGGATCTCACTTGATGGGGCGGAAGGAGGACATACCTATGGGACGGTTTTTCAGCGACCCGGTGGAACGGGCGCTCAAATATATCTACTATGATCTGCGTGCCGGACGGGGGCCGGAGGGCTTCCGGCTGCTGGAACAGGCCGTGCAGGACGGGGATGCGGATGCCTGCTGTCTGCTGGCCCGGTGCCTGTACGGGCCGGAGTACACCTGGCCGGGGCATAATTTCCCTGTGGATGAGCAGGCAGGGGACGAGCTGATGCGCCGCTCTGTGCTGGGCGGCAGCGCCATCGGGACGCTGCTGTCCCTGCGCTGCGGCGTGATGGACCGGCAGCTGGCCCAGGCCATGCCCCTGCGTTTTGAAGAGGCGTTTGATTCCGTGCTGGACAAGGCGGAACATGGGGAGCCCCTTTGCCAGATGATTATTGGCAATGTGTACTACTGGGGAGATTTTGTGGAAGTTCAGGGCAAGACCCGGGCAGATTTTGACAGCGATGACGCTGTCCAGAGCTACCTGCGGGAGAATTACGCCAAATGCGAGGATTGGCTGTGGAAATCCCTGCGCAGCGGGATCTCCACCGGCGGCGTCAACCTGGCCAATTTTTATCGGCAGGGGAAAGAGGGGCTTATCTCCCCCCGGCCGGAACAGGCGATCGAGGTATATCGCTATGGGGCGGAGAAGGGATATCCGAGTTACCTTTTCTATTATGCAAACGAGCTCTACGACCAGGGAAAAAAGGAGGATGCCTTTACATTCTACCGCAGGGCGGCGGAACTGGGCGAGCCGCGGGCCTACTTCTGGGCGGGCTATTCCTACGAACTGGGCGAAGGGGTGCCCAAGGACAATGCCCGGGCCGCCCAATATTATCAGCAGGCACTCTCGGCGCCTATCCAGGGAAAAGTGAACCCTTCCAACCGATTGGGCATGTGCTACTATGACGGGCGTGGTGTGGAGGTGGATTACGCCAAAGCCTTCCAGCTGCTCAAGTGGGCGGAGGATCAAGGCGGCCCGGTCATGCTTTACTACCTGGGGGCCTGCTACGCCAACGGCCAGGGGACCCAGCAGGATTATGCCAAGGCATTTACCTATCTGGATCGGATCGACTGGAACTGCCATCCCGCGTTTTATCTTTTGGGAAAGATGTACTGCAACGGCCTGGGGGTCCCGGTGGACATCGCCAAGGGGGTGGAATACCTCCAGAAGGCCGGCGATTATGTAGAAGTCAAAGAGGAATTAAGACACTATAAAAAGACCCTGTTTGGCAAATGGGTACGGCGGTAAGCTGCACAGATAAAGGCCTGGCTGAACACAGCAGGGAGCCTGTATATTGGAATGCCGCAAACCTATTTGCCAAAAAAGCGGGCAGCGCCGGTATCCCTGGCGCTGCCCGCTGGTTTTTTATACTGCCGGGAAGTATACCCTTGCATTTGCCCTGTGGATGGGGTTGTTCGGGCTATGCCCATCCCAAAAAGGGCGGATGCCTGTAAAAACCGGCGTCAGCAACAGATATGGCCTTTACGGCGCAAAGCCGATCTTCCGCTGCCCGGGCCAGGGGCAGGCTTTCCATTGCCCGCCGTTCCCGTCTTCCCTGCCGGCGATCAGCTTGGTAGCCGCATCGGCCAGATACCCCAGATAGCTGGCAGCGGAACTGTCGCCGCAGAGCAGTTTCCACATCAGCCCGCCGAACAGGTAGGACTGGGCGAATTCCCGCCAGCTGTGGATTTCCTCGGTCACCCGTTGGGACAGATCCCAAAGGATGCCCACCGCTTCGCTTTCGGTGATCCAGCCCAGGTAGCACCCCCAGCGGGCCAGCATTGCCGCCCGGCCGATATCCCAGCCGGCCAGGAATCCCGGCCCATATTGCTGCTGGTACCGCTGCACGAACCGCCAGGCCCGGGCGGCAGAAGCCCGGTCTTCCTCGTCGGCATCCTCATCCACCAGTTCTTCCGGCGATCCTGCCTCGGCATACACCCGGTACCGCAGGATATACCCCTCCTGTGCAAGATAACGCAGCATATCCAGCAGTTCGCTGCGCCCGTCGATCCCCCAGGAACGGCGCACGATCGACGCCACCTGCTGTTCCATCACCGGGATATGCGCTTCGACGTCCATCCCGTCTAGGCTGTGGTCGTTGAGGGTCGAAATAAGGCCGGACAGCAAAATCCCAAACCGCTCCCATTTGGCCGCATCCTTCCCATATGGGACCGGTTCCGGTTCAGGCAGTGCTTCGATCCGTTCCATCGTTTCCTCGAGCAGCACATACAGGCTTTGTTCCAGTTCCTCGCTGAAGGCATCCTCTTCTTCCGGTTCCCCGTCCATGTCCTCCATAGCGAGCGTTTCCATAGCAGCGGCCAATACCCCCATGTCTTCACCGAACATCTGCCCCATCAGCTCTTCCATCCCCAACCCGACTGCCCCGGCGACCTGTTCCTTCATGATCTGCTGCAAGGTTTCCTGGTTCATGGCCATCTGCGCCATCGCATCCGCGTCAAATATCTGCCCTAAAATTTCCACCTGCCGCTGGGTATTGGCAGCCATCTGCTGTTCCATCTGCTGCGCTGCCTGCTGTGCGGCCTGCGCCGCATCGTCAGGCTCCTGCCGGGCAGGTTCCGCTATCTTTTTTGTCAATTCATCGGTTTTTTCCGTCATCCTGTGCATATCCGCAGCTGCCTGTTCGCTGGCTTGCCGGGCCCTGCGCTGGATTTCTTCAAGATCAAACATCGTTTTGTTCCTCCTTATCCGGTGGGAGCGGATGCCATGCCGGCGGGTCCTTCCGGCGGGAAAACAGGCGCTTGATCCGCCCGAGCACCGATTCTACAAAATGGAACCACAGGTTGCCGATGATTACCATTGCCAGAAGGAAAAGGAAGATCCCTCCGGCCGTGCCGACCATATCCCAAAACATGCCATCCCTCACTTAGTCGCAAACCGGTTCATGAAAAAGTCGGTAAACGCCGCCAGTTCTTCCTCCTGCGACACATACACATACAGCTTTTCATCCTCCAGCCAGTCGTAGGCATTGATCCCGATGTAACTTTTTTTGTCGGGATAGATGATGAATGCGTCGGTTGGGTATTTGTTCCGGTAAGCTTTCAAAATTTCCGGGCGACGGTAATAGGTGGGGTCGCCGCAGCCCGAAAGGTCGGGCACGGTGGGGACAACAACGATCGTCTGGCTGGATTCGTCCCATCCGACGATCAGGTTGCCGATCTTTGTTTTGCTGCCATGGACAAACCCATAATTGAACCGGCTCACATCCTCGGTGTAGCCAAAGATGATCCGGTAGCTGTCGCCGTCTTCCACCACCTGGTTAAAAAGCATGCGCATCTTTTTGGCGTTTGCATTGCTTTTTTCCATGTCTATCTCCGGCCCTTTAAATAATTTTCCAAACAGTCCCATAAAGATTTCCTCCTGAAAGTTCTGATTTATTTGATCCCAGCAGTTTCCCGCTGCGGTATCCCGGAAATATCCGGGCAGGCAGGTTTTTGGCTCCCTGGCCCGGCAAAATAAAGATAATTTTTTTAATTTGTATTTATTTTGGGTAAAAAATAGCTGCAAAGCGGCAAAACCGGAGAAGGGAACCCTTCCGGGAAAGTCAACCCCGCAGCTTTTCCAGATAGTCGACCAGCGCATGGATTTGGAACGCGACCGTTTCTGCCGCTGCCTCCGGCACAAAGAACGGCAGCGTTTGAGGGATTGCCCGGCGCATAATCATCATCGCCAAACTTAAATTGGTGAACAATCCCACATTTGCTTTGTCCGCTTGCACCCCAAAGCAGTCCAAAAGCCTGGAAAACAGCAGCTGCTGTTTTTCACGGAAAACCCGGTAGCTTTCCGGCGAGAGCCGCCGGGCCAGCAGCTGCTGATCCTCGATGCGCAGGACGGCAATCCCGCTTTCTTCCCCATAGCAGCAGGCATAAAAAAACCGCGTGACCCCCTCGCGCCAGCTGAGGGCCGGGTCGTCCATCAGCCCCCGGGCGTACGAAAGCACCTTCGGCTGCTGGAAATAAAGGGTTTCCAGCACCAAATCCTCTTTTGTCGGGAAAAAGGAATAAAAAAAGGTGCGCGAAATACCGGCCGCCCGATAGACCTGCTCGACCGTCATATGCTGCATGCCATGTTTTGCCAGCTGCTCAAGCGCAGCGGCAATCAGTACCTCGCGGATATGCGCCCGTTCCGCTTCGGAATATGCGACCTTCGGCATCCCATGCCCTCCCTCAAATAAAGATAAATCCAAAAAATTGTTTTTATTATTCTACCATACCCAATGATACCTTGCAAGAGCGGCATCAGAAAAACATGCAAAGAAACCCTGCAAACCCATCGGATGGGCTTGCAGGGTCTGCGGTGATACCGGTTATTTTTTTGCGGATATAAACAGGTCAGTCGTCATAATCGACATCCCATTCGATGATCCGCCCGGTGGCGGCGTCGATCTCGAAATCGTATTCCAGCCGCCAGCCTTCCCGCAGTTCGATCTCATAAATTTCCCGCCCGTCATCATGATCCAGTTCCCATTTGACCAGGGTTGCATTGGGGGCTTTGGCCTGGGCGATCGCGATGGCCTCTTCATGGCTGATACGGCCGTTGGAGGTAACCGGCTGGGAGGATGCGGCAGGCTGGGAGGATGCCGCAGCAGTGGATTTGGATGCAGCTGTGGACGGCTGGGAAGCAGACTGTGCGAGGAATTTGATATCCCGTTTGAGCACTTCGCCGGTAGCCGGATTGATGGTATATTCGCCGTAGCTGCGGCCGGTTGAGAAATTCACCTCATATTCATAGAGGGAATCGTCCCGGTCGAGCCGCACCGAAAGGATCTGTGCGTCGGCGATTTCGGCGGTAACGACAGCCTTGGCTTTTTCTTCGGTCAGGGAAACCGTACGGGAACCATTGTCGTTATATTTTTCCGATTCAAAATCGGTGACTTTGCCGGTGAAGCTGCTGACGTCGATCTCGTAGTACTCCTGCCGGCTTTCGCTGTAATACTTCAGCTCATATTTCCCGTCGTCGGTTTTCGAAGCGAAAAGGGAAGCGTCGGACGGCAGATAGCTTTTGGCGGCCTCCCGCGCCTGGGCGGAAGTGGTCTGCGCGGCGAACACCGGTACCGAAAGGGTGAGCAGGCCAATCAAAACAGCTGCAAATAATTTCTTTTTCATCTGATTTCCTCCTATACTGAAGCCTTTATTCAGAACGGTTTGTTTTGTTCTGGCTTTACTATACCGCGCCAAAATTAAAGGAAGATGAAAATACCAAAAAAATTTGCAAATTTTTTTGATTTGCTTTCAAACAGCCCGTTTACCCTTTTTGCAAAGGTTTCCCATTCCAGCCCAGGGGCAGCGTCACCCGGAAAACCGTCCCCTTTCCATAAATACTGCGCACAGCAATCTGCCCGCCGTGCAGCTTGACAATCCAGGCAACCATCGGCAGTCCCAGCCCGCTCCCGTCCCCGGTGCGGGAAGCGTCTGCCCGGTAAAACCGCTCCCAGATATGCGGCAGATCTTCCCTGCGGATCCCGATCCCGTTGTCCTTGACCTTTAAGATGCAGCTTTCCCCTTTGCCCCGCCGCAGGCAGATTTCCACCCGCCCGCCGCTTTCCCGGCGGTACCGGATGGCATTGGACAGCAGGTTGGTCACCATCCGGATGAGCAGGGTCGAATCCCCGACCAGGCGCACCGCATCCAAATGGGTGGAAAGGCTGACTCCGGCCTCTTTGGCCCCCTCGGACAGCTCCTGCGCGCACATGTCACAAAGCATCGAAAAATCCAGCGTTTCCCAATCCGGGGTAAATTTCCCCCGTTCCGCCCGCGCGAGCAGCAGCAGCTGGGAGATCATAGCGGACATCCGCTGCGCCTGGCGCAGGATGGCGCGCAGGGCGTCGGTTTTTTCCCCTTCTCCCGCCTGTCCCGACAGCCCGTATTCACACTGCGAAAGAATCACAGCCGTCGGGGTACGCAGTTCATGGGACACGTCGGACGTAAACCGGCGCTCGGTTTCAAAGGAAGCCTGTAAGCGTCCCAGCATGGTGTTGAAGGTGCGGCTCAGATGGGACAATTCATCCCCCGACCCGTTATCCGGGATCCGTTGGCTCAGGTCTTTGCC
>CALXGW010000075.1 GCA_944387965.1 uncultured Anaerotruncus sp.
AAGGAAAATGCAGATTTCATTCAGTATTGCCAGAAGGACGATACCGATATGGTAAAAGGGATGATGGGGCTGCACGCCTCCTTCACCCTGTCGGATGCGACGCTGGCGCTTTGCCGGGAAAACACCCCGTCTGACGTCGGGTTCCATGTCCATGTCGCCGAAGGGATGGCGGATGTCTATGATTCGCTCAAAAAGTATGGCAAACGGGTCATCAACCGGCTGTACGACAATGACATCCTGGGTGAAAAGACCATCACCGGCCACTGCATCCACATCAACGGCATCGAAATGGACATCATCAAGGAAACCAACACGATGGTCGTGCATAACCCCGAATCCAACATGGGCAATGCGGTCGGCTGCCCACCCACGCTGGAAATGATCCACCGGGGCATCCTCTGCGGCCTTGGGACCGACGGGTACACCAACGATATGTTTGAATCGATGAAGGTGGCCAATATCCTGCATAAGCATAACCTGTGCGACCCGACCGTCGCCTGGGGCGAAGTGCCGCAGATGCAGTATTACGGCAACCCGCAGATCGGCGCACGGTATTTCTCCCACAAGCTGGGCGTGCTCGAGGCGGGGGCTGCTGCGGACGTGATCGTTGTGGATTATGACCCGCTCACCCCGATGCACGCGGATAACTGCAACGGGCATATGCTGTTCGGCATGATGGGGCATGACGTTGCAACCACAGTCATTGACGGGAAGGTCAAAATGCAGGATAAACAGCTGGTCGGGATCGACGGGGCAAAGATCATGGCCGACTGCCGGGCGCAGTCGCAGGATCTTTGGAACCGGATCAATGCCGGCAGATAATATCCCCCTTGCGGAATAAAAAAGTGGGATATACACCCGCAAAACCGGGGCAAAGCCTGTTTGCAATTTTGTGAGGCAGTCCCGAAACATACAGGAGGAATCGAATATGAGCGACAAGATGAGGCCGATCCCATTTGACCAGCTGATGGACTGGGTTTTAAGCGAATATCAGGAATCCAAAAGCATTTTTGGTATCTCAAAAATTGTACGGCATCCGATGGATGATAAAAAGCTGCCGATTTTTAAAGAAAAGTTGGAATCCCCGTTTGGACCGGCGGCCGGCCCGCATACCCAGCTGGCGCAGAACATCATTGCGGCTTATGCCGCAGGCAGCCGTTTCTTTGAATTGAAGACGGTGCAGAAGATGGATGGCGCAGAGCTTTCCGCCTGCGTGAACAAACCGTGCATCACCGCGCAGGATGAGTGCTACAACTGCGAATGGTCGACCGAATTATATGTGCCGGAAGCGTTTGCGGAATATGTCAAGGCATGGTTTGCCTGCAAACTGCTGGCAAAAGAGCTGGATTTGGGCGACCCGGACGGGTTTGTCTTCAATATGAGCGTCGGGTATGACCTGGAAGGGATCAAATCCGAAAAGATCGACCGCTATATCGAAGGCATGAAGAACGCGGAAGGCACCGATATCTGGAAATCCTGCAAACAATATGCGCTGGAAAACCTGGGACGGTTTCAAAAGGTAGACCGGGCGTATGTGGAAGGGATCAGCCCGAAGGTGAGCGATTCGATCACCCTTTCCACCCTGCATGGCTGCCCACCGGATGAGATCGAGCGGATCGCAGCTTATCTGATTCAGGAAAAGAACCTCAATACCTATGTCAAATGCAATCCGACCCTGTTGGGTTACGAATTTGCACGCAAGACGCTTGACCGGTTGGGATATGATTACATCGTATTTGACGACCACCACTTCAAGGAAGACCTGCAATTTGCCGATGCCATCCCGATGTTCCGCCGGCTGCGCGCCCTGACCGATGCGCGCGGGCTGGAATTCGGCGTCAAGCTGACCAATACCTTCCCGGTGGAAGTCGCGGCCGGCGAACTGCCGAGCGAGGAAATGTATATGTCGGGACGTTCCCTGTTCCCGCTGACCATTGCGCTGGCCTATAAAATTTCCAAGGAATTTGACGGCAGCCTGCGCATCTCCTATTCGGGCGGCGCCGATTACCACAATATCGAAAAGCTGTTTGCGGCCGGTATCTGGCCGATCACCATGGCGACCACCATGCTCAAGCCCGGCGGCTACCAGCGGCTCTCCCAGATGGCTGAACTGCTGCGCAACTGCGGAGACCAGCCGTTTGGCGGGGTCAATGCCGCTGCGGTCGGCACCTATGCCGAGGACTGCATGGAAGACGCCTATTACCGCAAACCGATCAAGCCCCTGCCGAACCGCAAACTGAACAAAAAAGTCCCGCTGACCGACTGTTTCACCGCGCCCTGCCGGGGTGGATGCCCGATCGAGCAGGATATCCCTGCATATCTGCGGTTGGTGGGCGAAGGGAAATACGAGCAGGCGCTCCGGGTGATTCTCGAGCGCAACCCGCTGCCGTTTATCACCGGCACCATCTGTTCCCACCGCTGCATGGATAAATGTACCCGTTCGTTCTATGAGGAAAGCGTGCATATCCGGGAAGTCAAGCTGGAAGCGGCGCAAAAAGGCTTTGAAACGCTGCTGCCCAAACTGGAGAAAGCTTCCCCGATCCCCGGCGTCAAGGCCGCGGTGATCGGCGGCGGCCCGGCAGGCATTGCGGCAGGATTCTTGCTGGCGCGTGCGGGCGCTGCGGTGACCGTGTTTGAAAAACGGGAAAAACTGGGCGGTATCGTGCGCAATGTCATCCCGGCATTCCGCATCCCGGAAGAAGCGATCGAAAAAGATATCCAGCTGGCGGAAAAAATGGGGGTTGTTTTCCGCACCGGCGTGGAAATCCAATCGGTGCAGGCGCTCAAAGATGAGGGATATACCCATGTGATCTTTGCAAACGGCGCATGGAAACCGGGCAGGCTGAAACTGGAATACGGCCAGGCGCTGAATGTGCTGGAATTTTTGGAGAAATGCCGGAATACGCCGGATGCACTTTCGCTGGGCGAAAAGATCGTCGTCATCGGCGGCGGCAACACGGCGATGGACGCGGCGCGCGCGGCCAAACGGCTGCCAGGCGTCAAGGAAGTCCGGCTGGTATACCGCCGCAGCAAACGGTATATGCCTGCTGACGAGGAAGAACTGGCATTGGCGATCGAGGACGGTGTGGAATTCTGTGAACTGCTGGCGCCGGTCGGCGTGAAGGACGGGGTGCTCCGCTGCCAGCAGATGGAACTGGGCGCGCCGGACGCTTCCGGACGCCGCAGCCCGGTGGATACCGGCAAAGTGGTGGAAGTACCGGCGGACACGGTGATCGCGGCAGTCGGCGAGCAGGTGGAAACAGAACTGTACCAGCAAAGCGGCCTGGAAACCGATGCGCGGGGACGCGCAGTGGTCGACCCGGCGACGCTGGAAAGCAGCGTGAAACAGGTGTATGTGATCGGCGACGGGCAGCATGGGCCGGCGACGGTGGTGGAAGCGATTGCAGACGCCGCAAAAGCTGCGAAGGCCATTGCAGGAGTGTCCGGCGAGCAGTTCGCTGCGGAAAATGTCAACCCGGATTACAGCCATGCCTTGGAGAAGAAGGGCAACCTGTGCGGGGAGTGCGCTTCCTGCAGCCAGTCGGAACGCTGTCTCGAGTGCGCGACCGTCTGCGAATGCTGCGTGGACGTCTGCCCGAACCGCGCGAATATTGCAGTCAAGGTGCCTGGGAAACGGATGCGGCAGATCGTGCATGTGGACGGCATGTGCAACGAATGCGGCAACTGCAAGACCTTCTGCCCGTATGACAGCGCGCCGTATCAGGATAAATTCACCCTGTTCTGGAGCGAAGAGGACTTCCTGGACAGCAAGAACGAAGGATTCCTGCCGCTCGACGCCAAAGGCGAATATTGCCGGGTGCGGCTGGACGGCCAGGTGCAGGATTACCATGTGGCCGACAGCAGCTGCGGGCTGCCTGCGGATATCGCTGCGACCATCCAGGCAGTATGCCGGGATTATGGCTATATGCTTTCAAAATAAACAATAAAAAAGGGTGGGCGTCTGTGCCCACCCTTGCTGCATGAAAAACAGGAAACGCAATAAAGGGGTGGAAAGATGAAACGGCTGATTCAAAATGGCAAGCTGGTCACGCCGAAAGAAAGCTTCGTGGCGGATATCCTGATCGAAGACGGGAAGATCGCTGCGGTCGGCAAAGGGCTGGAGACGCAGGGATGCGAAGTGTATGACGCTTCGGGATGCCTGATATTCCCCGGGTTTATCGATGCGCACACCCATCTGGACATGGACACCGGGACGACTTTGACTGCCGACGATTTCCAAAGCGGCACCCGTGCGGCGATCGTGGGCGGGACGACCTGTATCCTGGATTTTGCCACCCAGGATAAGGGCGGCACCCTGAAAGCCGCGCTCGATTGCTGGCAGCAAAAAGCAGCGGGGAAATCCTTCTGCGATTACGGCTTCCATATGGCGATCGCCGACTGGACGCCGGCGGTTGCGGCGGAACTGGAAGAGATGTTCGCAGCAGGGGTTTCTTCCTTTAAAATCTACCTGGCCTATAATAACCTGCGGGTATCGGACGGGGAAGCATATGAGATTTTAAAACAGGTGGGCAGCCGGGGCGGCATCGTGGGCGCGCACTGTGAAAACGGCGACCTGGTCAATGAAATGGTGGCAGAAAACCGGGCGGCAGGCAACCTCACCCCGCATTACCACCCTTTGTCCCGGCCGGATTATGTCGAGGCGGAAGCGGTGGCACGGTACTGCTATCTCGCAGAAGCGGCGGGCGTCCCGGTCAATATCGTGCATCTGAGCACAGCGGCCGGGTTAAGCGAGGCGCTGCGTGCGCGTGCGCGGGGCCAGAAGGTCTACATCGAATCCTGCCCGCAATATTTGACACTGACCGACGAAGTATACGACCTGCCGGGATTTGAAGGGGCAAAATATGTTTGTTCCCCGCCCATCCGCAAGCAGGCGGACCAGGACGCGCTGTGGCAGGCGATCCGGGACGGGCAGGTCGATACCATCTCGACCGACCATTGCAGTTTCCGCTTCCAGGGCCAGAAGGAACTTGGACGGGCGGATTTCAGCCAGATCCCGAACGGTATGCCCGGCATCGAACACCGGCCGGTGGTGATGTACACCAGCGGGGTGGCGGCAGGCCGGATGAGCGAAAACCAGATGGCTGCGATGCTTTCGGAAAATACCGCCCGGCTGTTCGGCATGTACCCGCAAAAAGGTGCGCTGCTGCCGGGGAGCGATGCGGATATCGTTGTATGGGACCCCTCCTTCCGAGGACAGATCACAGCGGCAGAGATGGAACAGAATGTGGATTATACCCCATACGAGGGATTTGAAACCGTTGGACGCTGCAAAGCGGTTTTCCTGCGCGGCGAACAGGCGGTGGCCGACGGCAAGGTCGTCCGGGAACATCTGG
>CALXGW010000076.1 GCA_944387965.1 uncultured Anaerotruncus sp.
CATACCGCCTGCGCAACAACCGGCTGCTGGTCATCCCTTTGATGATGGTGATTATCAGCTTGTTGGAAAACTTTGTCGCCACACCGGAGATCGTTCTGATCTTTATCCCGATCCTGATGCCGCTTTTCCTGGCGCCCGGCTTTGACGCAATGACTGCTTGCGGCGCGGTTTTGCTTGCTGAGATGATTGGGTTCACAGTATCCTTTGCAAACCCCTTCACCCTGCTGATTGGGCAAAAACTTGCAGGGCTGCCGCTCTATTCCGGATTTGGATTCCGTTTTGCATGCTGGGTCATAACGCTGGGGATTGCGATCCTGTTTGTCATGAAGTACGCCAAAAAGGTGCAGGCCGATCCCGAAAAGAGCCTGGTTTATGGGGATCCGGTACCGGGTTATGACAAGCTCGTCATTGAAGACGTAACCTTTACCGGCAGGCAGAAAGCGGCCGGCGCTACCTTCATTCTGATCTTCCTGGCAATGCTGTTCTGCGTGGTTGCGCTCGGCATGACCGAACTCAGTCAGATCAATGCGTTCTTCTTCCTGCTTTGCATTGTGCCGGGTGTTGTGGCCGGCCTCAGCAGCAAAGAGCTGGTAAAAGCCATCGTGGAAGGCTGCCGCTCGGTCCTTTACGGCGCGCTGGTGGTCAGCGTTGCGCGCGGCGTTTCGGTGATCCTGACCGATGCGAACGTGATGGACAGCGTGGTTTACTATCTGTCGTCGCTGGTGGAAGGTTTGCCGCCGGTATTTGGCATCGTTGGAATGCAGCTGCTGCAGACCATCTTCAACTTCTTTATCCCGTCCGGAAGCGGGCAGGCGATTGTAACGCTGCCGATCCTGCTGCCGATCGCGGATATCATGGGGTTGTCCCATCAGGCAACTGTTTTTGCATTCCAGTATGGCGACGGCCTGGCAAATATCATCACCCCGAACTCCGGTATCCTGTTTGCTTCGCTGGGCTTGGCAGGGATCACCTACAATAAGTGGCTGAAATGGTTTGGAAAATTCTTCCTCTTCCTGAACCTGTTGAGCTTTGTAACACTGATGGTCGCACAGTTGATCCATTGGGGTCCATTCTGACCATCGGTATACAAGAGAAACGAATAAACTGACTGCTGCAGGAGAAGCAGGGGGCTTTCGGTTCCCTGCTTTTCCTGTATCAGGGAAATGGGAAAAGGGATCGATCGGTATGATTTGGGCAACAACATGGATCGCAGCCAGTATGTTTGCCGGGAATGCGGTTGGGACGCTTTTGGGGGCTGCTGTGGGATTGGATATGAATGTAGGCGGGATCGGCTTTTCGGTGCTGTTCCTGTTGATGTTGACAGAAACCCTCAAAAAGCAGGGACGTTTTTCCCCGCAGGCAGAAAAGGGCATGCACTTTTGGAGAGAGGTGTATGCGATGGCGATTGTGGCGATGGCAGCTTCGCAGGATGTATATTCAGCCCTGTCGAAAGGGGCGATCGCGATACTTGCCGGTATTGCGCCGGTGCTTTTGGTGATTGTGATCGTAGCTTGCCTGGCGCGTATGCAGGCCCAAAAAGAGGATCGGGAGGGGCAGGATGGACGGGAGTGAATTTGCAGGGCAAAACAGCTTGATCTTCTCCCTCTTATGTGTGGGGGCGCTGATGCTTACCGCACAGTTTTTATCCAGGAAAGTAACAGGCGGGCGGATACACCCTTCTGCGTTTTCGATCGTCCTGGGGCTTGCAGCAGCATATGTCGGCGGGCTGCTGGCGCATGGTTCCCATGGGCTTGCAGATATAGCGGCATTTTCCAGCATTGGGATATTGGGTGGTTCTGCGTTGCGGGATTTTACGGTTGTGGCGGTATCCTATGGAGCGGACATCAAGGAATTCTGGAAATATAAGGGCGAAATGGTGGGGGCATTGCTGTTTGGAGTGGCGCTGTCCTATTTCAGCGCGATTGCCATTGCGCTGCTGATGGGGTACCGGGACGGGAAGGAATTGACGGTCCTGGCTGCCGGGGCGGTGACCTTTATTGTCGGCCCGGTGACCGCTTCCGCGCTGGGGGTAACATCCAATGTGGTAGCGATTTCCATTGCCATCGGCGTCATCAAATCCATTGCGATCATGCTGCTGACCCCGGTGACGGTCAGGCGGCTGGGCCTTGCGTCCCCGCGGTTTGTGATGCTGTATGGTGGGATGCTCGGTTCTACCAGCGGCGTCGCAGCGGGGCTGATGGCTGTGGATGACAGCCTGGTTCCATACGGGACGCTTGCAACCTCATTTTATATGGGGGTCGGCTGCCTGTTATGCCCGACCGTGCTGTATTCTTTGACCTGTGTACTGACTGGATGGATATTCTGACGGATTGGGATGGGTGTGGCGCCTGCCTTTTTGGGGGCTTGCAGCCATCCGCTTACAGCAAAGGCGTACAATCCCTGCTTTTGGGATGTACGCCTTTGCATATGGGTTGATTTATGTGATAGATCAAATTTTCTAAAAAATGACGACCAGCAGCATTTTGAAAGCTTCCTTGCCATAAACGGCATGGGGATGGCCGGCCGGCATCACGATCGATTGGCCTTCCTCCAGCAGATATTCCTGCCCGTCGATCGTGACCATCCCAACCCCGTCCAGGCAGGTGACAAAGGCGTCCCCATTGGAGGAATGGGTGCTGATCTCTTCCCCCTTGTCAAATGAGAAAAGGGTAACGCTGACAGCTGGATTTTGAGCCAGCGTCTTGCTGACCACCTGGCCGGGCTGATAAGCGATCTGCTCTTTCAGCGTCAATACTTCCGATTTGGTAAGGTTTTCGATCGGCCCGTTCATATTAGCCACCTCCTTTATTGCTCCAGGATCTTGCCGTCGATGGAAATGGTGACGTCCTGCCAGGGGATAAATTTGCCGCTGTTTTGCAGGGCGGTTTTTACGGCGGCTTCCAATCCCCCGCAGCAGGGGACTTCCATGCGTACGACCGTTACGCTTTGAATTTGATTTTTTTGGATGATCTGTGTCAATTTTTCACTGTAATCCACACTGTCAAGTTTCGGGCAGCCGATCAGCGTGATTTTCCCCCGCATGAATTCCTGGTGCAGGTTTGCATAAGCGAAGGCGGTGCAATCGGCAGCGATCAGCAGTTTTGCCCCGTCAAAATAAGGGGCGTTGACCGGCGCCAGCTTGATCTGGCAAGGCCATTGCCCAAGCTGGGAAACCGGTTGGGCGGTTTGAGGCATAGCAGGGATACTGTCAGGACGATGGAACTGATGCATTTGATGTCCGGGGCAACCGGCAAGGGGCGGCGCAGCATGGGGCTGTTTGCCTTGTTTTCGCATGTTTTCCTGCACCGCCTTTTCATCATAGGCGGCCGCTTCCCGTTCCACAAAGGTGATGGCGCCTGTGGGGCAGGTGGGCAGGCAATCCCCCAAACCGTCGCAGTAATCGTCCCGCAGCAGCTTGGCCTTGCCGCCGACCATGCCGATGGCACCTTCATGGCAGGCTGCCGCACAGGCGCCGCAGCCGTTGCATTTTTCTTCGTCTATTTGAATGATTTTCCGGATCATAAACCATACTTCCTTTCGCTTGAACTTTTGGCCTTAGTATACTATAATTTTTGCAGAAAGTCTGTTGTTAAAACAACAATTGGGGGATCAAAATGGGTATAAATTTGTCCAGCACACCGCTGTTTGCAGGTATTGCAGCAGAGGAGATCGGATCGCTCCTGCAATGTTTGCAGGCACAGGAATGCACCTATAGAAAAGGGGACGTAATCCTGCCGGAAGGGACGGTAACAGAAAATATGGGGGTTGTGTTGTCCGGCATGGCGATCATATCCTGCGTCGATATCTGGGGCAACAGCAGTATTTTGGGGAATGTTGCACCGGGTGCGGTCTTTGCAGAGGCGTATGCCTGCATCCCGGAGGAACCGCTGCGGATTACTGTGTCTGCTGCGGAGGATACAACGGTACTGTTTCTGAATATCGGCCGTATCCTGTCCACCTGTACCAATGCTTGCCCGTTCCATACCAAGCTGGTGCATAACCTGTTGACCGTGTGTGCCCACAAAAGCTTGCAGCTTTCCAAAAAGATCCTGCACACCAGCCCCAAATCCATCCGCGGCAGGTTGATGTCTTATTTTTCCGAATGCGCCAAACATTCCGGCTGCAATACATTTCTGCTCCCATATGACCGCCAGCAGCTGGCGGATTATCTGGGGGTGGAGCGCAGCGCAATGTGCCATGAACTTTCCAAAATGCAGAAAGATGGGCTGATTGCATATGAACGGAAGCGTATCACGCTGCAAACTTGAAAATGCAATCCGCAATACCGTGACAAGGGTTAAATTGGCGGTATAAACTGAATAATTATCAAATTGGTAAAATTACTAAATCGCGAACTGCTTTTTGTAGTTATTACCAAAATGATAAAAATTGTATTGACATAACATAAAAAAATGATATATTGAAATAAAACAAGCCAATTCATCCAAAAGAGAAGGCCGCAAAGATGCTACATATTGAAAACACATCGTTAAAAGTCCGGATCATGCCGGAATACGGCGCGATGGTCGCTGGCATAGAAATGGATGGGATTCACCTTTTGCAGATGGACGAATCCTATCTGGGAAAACGCAATGCCCGCGCCGGTGGGATCCCGATCCTGTTCCCGTTTGCCGGCAAAACGGAGGGCGACTGTTACGAGATGTCCGGCAGGCGGTATCAGATGCCGCTGCATGGCTTTGCAAAGGATGCCTGCTTTGCAGTGGGTTTTTTGGAAAAGGATTGCTGCATGCTTTTCTTTGAAAGCAGCGAAGCGACCAAGGAGGCTTGTTATCCCTTCGATTTCCGTTTTGAAGTGGTTTATGAACTGGATGGCAGCTCGCTGGTGACGTCGGTGCGGGTCTGCAACCGGTCGAAGGAGCGGATTCCATGCTCGCTTGGGTTTCATCCATACTTTGCTACCAGCAAAAAAGAAAACCTGGAGCTGGAATTCGATATGCGGGAATATTGGGATTATACGAACGACGGCGCCCATGGTTTTCTGGAAAAGCCCCCAGTGCTGGCGGACCCGCTGAATCATGTCTTTTGGGGCAGCGCGCCGCAAAAGATCAAGCTGATAAACCCAACAGACGGATATATGGCAGCCCTCACAACCGACAGCAGTTTCCAGGCGGCCACCTTGTGCACAGTTTTTCCAGGCGCCTGCTGTATTGAGCCGTGGCAGGGGCTTCCCAACTGCGCAGCGACAGGGATCGGTACAAAATGGATCGAGTCTGGCTGCAGCCAGGGGTTCTGCTATCGGATCGATTTTTCCCGGCTGCCGTAAAAGATGGAGGTGCAGGATGCAGGCGATTATCAATGCGGATATTGTATTGACCGACCATATCGTCAAAGGTGGGACGGTATATTTTGAGGATAGGATCGTTGCAATAAAAGGAAAAGATGATCCTGTCAAAGCAGAACGGGTGATCGACGCCAAGGGGAATTGGCTGTTCCCGGGATTGATCGATATCCATTCCCATGGCCGGTGCGGGCACCATGTCCTGGACGGCGATGACGGGGAATTGATGAAATATGCGGATGCGCTGGTAAAATGCGGCGTCACGCGGTTTTTGCCGGCGACGATGACGGCGAGCCTTGAAAGTACCCAGAAAGCGCTGGATTGCGTCCGGCGCAATATGGGCAAAGGCAGCGCGCGGGTGATTGGGGCCAATCTGGAAGGCCCTTTTCTGAGCGAAGAATATAAAGGCGCGCATGAAAGCAGGTACCTGCTCCCGCCCGACCCGCAGTTTGTAGAGAAAAATGCAGATGTCGTAAAAATTGTGACCGTTGCGCCGGAAACCGATCAAACCGGCGATTTTATCCCGCGGGCCAGGAAGGCCGGGGCGGTTGTCAGCCTTGGGCATTGCGCCGCTACCTATGAAGAAACCGTCCGGGCGGTGGAAGAAGGGGCGACATCTTTTACCCATCTGTTTAATGCGATGAACCCGTTCCACCATATGCGTCCCGGCACCGTGGGAGCGGCTCTGATGTTGGATGAGGCGTATGTGGAGATCATCGGCGACGGGGAGCATGTAAAAGCAGAAATTTACCCGCTGATTATAAAGTGTAAACCGCTCAATAAAATCCTGCTGATTACAGACTGCCAGACAGTCGGCGGACTAGCCCCAGGGACTTACCAGTCAGGCGGGATGGTGCTGAAGGTCGACGAGCGGATTGCCCGGCTGGAAAGCGGGGTGATCGCCGGCAGTGTGATCAGGTGAAACAATGCGGTGCGCAACTTTTACCGGAACACCAGCCTTACCCTTCCGCAGGTGGTCCGTATGGCATCGCTCAACCAGGCGGAATTGCTGCAGATCGACCGGGAGTGCGGCAGTATTTCTGTTGGGAAATATGCTGACTTTGTCGTAATGAACCGGGATTTTGAGGCTGAAATGACCATCGTAGAGGGGCAGATAAAATTTGAAAAAGGAACAGAATGAATCCACGGCAGGCAAAACGAACAGCAACCATTCGCAAAGCATACCGAAAAAAATCAAAAGTTCCAAAACCCTGAATATCCTGCGGGCGCTTGAATATATCCGTGAACATAATGCGGTGACGCCGGCAGACCTATCCCAGCATACCGAGATCCCGATCGCATCCACCTACCGGATCATTCAGAGCATGGTGGATTCCGGCCTGGTGACATGCATCGAGAAACAGGAAGGCAATCTGGGCCGCAGGGCAGGTTTATATTCGGTCGACCCAAATTATAAACATATGCTGGGCATCTATATGGGCAAACGGCATCTGACAGTTTTTATTGTCAACATGTTAGGGGAACTGCTTCAGATTTCCCGGGAAAGCTACCCGGCGGATTGCACCCTTGAGAATCTGATGGAGATGCTGGACAACGGTATCGCCACAGTCGCCAAAGCGTGTTACGGCGGCAAGCGGAAACTGGCCAAACTGCGTTTTGCAGGGGTGGTCGCTGAAGCGGCAGTGGACGCCAATGCAGGGGAAATTCTAGAGTTCGACGGGCTGGACTGTGCAAAAGGCTTTAAAATCCGGGCATATCTGGAGAAAAAGTATAAAATACCCACTTATATCATGAAATATGTCCATCTTGCCGCCCGTATTTATTCGAAAGATATGGCGGCGTCTGGTGTGCGCGACTACATATACATCAGCACCGGTTTTGGCGTAGGCGCCAGCGCAGTGCTTAATGGGGCGCTTTATGAAGGGGCGCAGAGCAATGCAGGCGAATTGGGGACGCTGCTGGGCAGTATCCGTTCCTATTTGCCGGCAGACCTTTACAGGGATACGGAAAAATATCTGCAGCAGCCGGAAAATGCAGAATTATACGGATGGCTCAAGGCACAGGGGACCGACCTGTTTTCCAGCAGCAACGCGATGATGAAAACGGTTGACCTCGCCGTCGAGCGGGGGGACGCGTATATCCGGTCGCTGCTGGATAAAACAGCTGTGAGCATTGCAAAGCTTTGCGGTATCCTTGCCGGCTTCTTTGATCCCCAGGCGATCATCATCGGCGGGGATGTGAGCAAAACGACGCCGCATGTATGGGAAGCAATCGAAAAGGAAATCAAAAAAGACCCGAGTATCAAGTGTACTGTCATGACGACCTATTTAGGGAAAAGCCGGTTTGAGATGACCGCGATGCGGTTGGTGGATTATGCTTATGAGGACATCTATACGGAACTGATCGAAAAACAGTGACACGACGGCGATTGGGATGGAAAAAACTGTACAATTAAGAAACCTTTGGTTGGCCTTCGAGGTTGTACAGTTTTTTTATTATCAATTTATTATCAAATTGATAATAAATTGATAAGTATAAAGGAAATAAAAAATAAAATCAACAGGGAAATAATGGATTCTATCCAGAACAGGAGAGAAGAATGATGGATAAGACAATGAAAAGAATCGTCATCACAGACCGGTACAAGGTCGAGATCGAAGAAGTGCCGGTACCGAAGCCTGGTCCGGGGCAGATACTCGTAAAAACCATCATGTCGGGCGTCAGCGCCGGTACAGAAATGATGGTCTATCGCGGGACGCTGCCGAACCTCACCGAAAAGACCAGGGACCACTGGCGGGATTACCCGATCTATCCGGGCTATGAACTGGTTGGCGAAGTGGTTGCGGTTGGGCCGGACAGCGATGCGAATAGCGGCGGCGTGGATTACTATGGAAAGGCTGCCCAAACGATCGTGACCCAGGCGTCGGAATTCAAAGTGGGCGACCGGGTGATCTGCAACGGCGAACACGGCGAATATGCGCTTTCTGCCGCAACTTTGGCTGCCAAGCTGCCGGATTGCGTACCAAGTGAAGATGCGACCCTGTCGGTTTTGGGCTGCACGTCGATGCACAGTGTCAGAAGGTCGGATATCCAGTATGGTGACGTTGTGGTCGTGATCGGTATGGGCGTGCTTGGCAACCTGATTTTGCAGCATGCCAAAAATTACGGCACAAAAATGGTGGTCGCGATCGATGTCAACGACGAGCGGCTGGAATATGCCCGCCGGGCTGGTGCAGACCTCTGCATCAATTCGTTAAAGGAAGATCCGGTCACGGCGCTGGCGGCAGCCAACAACGGCATTATGGCAGATATCGTGATTGAAGCTTCCGGTGCGCCCGGGACCGAGATTACCGCCTGCAAGCTGGCCCGTGAACACGGGAAAGTTATGATTTCGAGTTGGCATACCAAACACCTTGATTTGGATTACGGCGAGATTTTCCACAAGGAACTGACGCTTACTTCTTCCCGCGCAACTGGACCCAATCCGGGAATCCCGTATGCTTATGTACGCTGGGCATATGACCAGAACCTGAAATGGGCGGTTGACCTGTTTGCACAGGGAAAACTCAAACGGACGTTTGAACCCTCCAAATTCCATTTCACCGATATCAAGAAAGTGTACGACATGATCGATAAACAGGACCCTGCGATCGGGATGCAGGCAATCCTGCTCTGGGAGTAAAAGCAAATGATAAAGATTGCAGTAGTAGGCATTGGCATGATGGGCCAGACCCACGCCAAAGCCATTATAGATTCCAAAGAAGATATCAAGCTTGCGGCGATCTGCGGGGCGGATATCCCAAGCGACCGGGAAAAGGCGGCAGCATTTGATTGCCCGTTTTATACGTCGGTGGAAGCAGCGCTGCAGCAGGAGGATATCGATGTGGTCGATATCTGTACGCCCACTTTTACCCATGAAGAAGTGATTAGGAAAGCTGCGGACGCCGGGAAACATGTGCTGTGTGAAAAACCGTTCTGCCTTACTTAAGGAGAATAGAAATGAAAATTGTAGTTGGTGCAGACCCGCTGGGCCTGGAACTCAAAGATAAAATCAAAAAACATCTGACCGAAAGCGGCCACGAAGTGGCCGAT
>CALXGW010000077.1 GCA_944387965.1 uncultured Anaerotruncus sp.
CGAAGGCTTTCCGGTCAAACGCATCCGCGGGCATTATCCCGCGGAATACCAGGCGTCGCGGGCATTTTTCCGGGATGAATCTTCCCTGCTCGTTGGAGTCGGGGCGCTGATCCATCTGGCCCGGGCGGTCATTTATAACAAACCGCAATCCACCACCTTTGTCACCGTCGCCGGGGATTGCATCGGCAACCCCACCAACCTGGAAGTTTCCCTCGGGATGACCATTATGCAGGTGCTCGAACGCTGTGGGCTGATCGACGACCCGAGCCGGGTGATTATTGGCGGTTCGATGACCGGCATCGGTGTGATCGATACCGAGCATACCATCGTCACCCCCACCACCCGGGCAATCCTCGCCTTCCGGGAAGACATCGGCAGCCAAGCGTATACATGCATCGGATGCTGCCGGTGTGTACACGTCTGCCCCAAAGGGTTGAACCCCTTTTTCCTTTATCGCAGCGCAAAAGCAAACCGGATCAGGGACTTTCGGAATATGGACCCACAGATGTGTATCGGCTGTAACTCATGCAGCTATATCTGTCCTGCCAAGCTGGATCTGTCCGAAACGATCCGGCAAGGGCTCCGGACGTTTGAAAGCCATATCGCTTCGATGGAAAGCCAGCGTGCGGAGCAATCCGCCCTCGAAGATGCCAAATATCAGGATTATTATGCCGCTTATCAGCTGCGGATGGCCCGCCGGGCGGACCGCCGCGCGCACCGCAGGCTGGACCAGGATTCCAGGCGGCTGGCAAAACAAGCCCAAAAAACGCGTTCTGCTGCGGAAAGCGCTTGCGTACGCACATATGAGCAGGACTGCCGCCGGATCGAAACAGAAAAAGAGCAGGCTATTTCCCGGGCAACTGCCGCGCAGTCTGCCGCCCTCAAAAATGCGCAGGCCAAATATGAAACTGATACCCGCCAGGCGCAGGCCAAATATGACGCCGAACTCAAGCAGGCTGCACAGGTACGGGCAGAAGCCCTGAAGCCTTTCCAAGATGCGCTCAAACCCAAACGCGGCGAGGAACAAAGCGAAGAAGCGCGTCTTACAGCGCAGCAAGCCCTTGAGCAGGCAACCCTGGAAGCGGATGCAGCATATCAGGCTGTCCAGGAGCAGTCGCTGCAGGTATTGGAGGATTTCCGGGTCGAAGCGCTGAAGATCTGTGAATCTGCAAAGCAGCAGGCACAGGATATCTTTTTACAGGCGCAGCAGCAGGCGCTCACCACCTATGCGCAGGCATCGGCTGATGCAAAAATGCGCCGTTCGCAGGGGATGCAGGACGCCAAAACACAATTTGACGCCGCGCATGACCAGCGGACCCAGGCATATGCGGATACCACCGCCAGCCTGTATATGCAGCTGTCCCAGGCGGAAGCTGCCGCGCGGCAGGCTCATCTCGAAATGCTTGGGCGCCAGGCGCCCTTTACCTTCCTGCATCCCGAACCGGCAGCGGACATGCTTGCCGATGCAGGACAGCCGCCGGCGGATACGCCGGCTGACCTGCCGGATGCCGAAATTCCCGAGCAGCAGGCCGCCATGCAGGAACTGATCAAAACCTTCGAGGATGAGCCGGCCGATACCCTTTCTTTTACCGATCTCAAGGAGGTCGCCCCGGATGGAGAAACGCCGGAGGAAACTGTGCCGGAGGGGGCCGGTTTTGGGGAAGCTGAGCCGGATGAAGTTGCAGCTGAGAAGGAATTTGTACAAACCGCCGCTGCAGCCGGGAATGGGGACGACGCCCATGGATGGCGCAAAAACCCGGAAGAAACCACCATATCCAGGGAGGCGAAATAATGCAGTTAAATAAACGCCCCGCCCCGCATATACGCTATCAGGAAAGCAACCGGACCCTGATGTCCGACATCTTGATCCTGCTGTTTGTCCTGACGGTGCTGGCATTCTTATTTTACGGCAGACGCGCGTTGATGGTTTGCGCCGTATCAGTCGTTACCGCAGTCCTTTCGGATGCCGTCTGCATCCTCCTGCGCGGCAAACGGCCCAGCCTGCGCGACCTTTCCCCTGTCGTGACCGGTATGCTGATCGCGTTGGCCATGCCGGCCGCAGTGCCGTATTACATCGTGGCGGCTGCTGCGGTCTTTGCGATTGCGATTGCCAAACACCCGTTTGGCGGCCTTGGCAATAACCTGTTCAATCCTGCGGCAGCCGGTTTCGCGTTTGCCGCCATCTGCTGGCCGGATCAGGTGTTCATGTATCCCCAGCCGTTCGACCATATCCCTGTTTTTGGGCAGGTAACCAGCATCCTTTCCCGCAACCCTGCATTCGTTTTGCAGCACGGCGGGATCCCTTCCAACGGCATTACTGAAATGCTGCTGGGCAATTACCCCGGCCCGATGGGGGCTACCAATATCCTGGTCATCCTGACCTGCCTGGGATATCTGCTGTTCCGGCGCACGGTACGCTGGCAGCTGCCCTTGTCTTTTTTGGGCACCTGCGCTGTCTTTGCATGGGTTTTCCCGCGTGCCGGCTCAAACATCCAGTCGGTATGCTATGAAATGATGTCCGGTATCTTGCTCTTTGGTGCGGTTTTTGTGCTGAGCGACCCGGCAACCAGCCCCAAACGGGACTCTTCCTATGCTGCTTATGGGGTATTTGCCGGTATTATTACCATGATTTTCCGTTATTTCGGCGGGTTTGAAGAAAGTATGCCGTTTGCCATCCTTTTTTCAAATGCATTTGTCCCAGTGATCGACCGTTATAACGAAGCCCTGCACCGCTGGATAAGGAGGAAATCGCTTGAAACTCGAAAGCTTAAGAAAACACAGGAGGTTTAGCCGCTGGTTTGCAGGCGCCTTTGGGATGAATACAGTGCTGATCGCAGGGTTGGCGCTTCCTTTCGCGGTGGTTGCAACAAGCAGCTTAAAAAATGCTGCCGCCATCTCCATCCTGTTTGCCTGTATCACCATCCCAACGGTGCTATTGGCCTTCCTGATCGGCAAATACCTGCCAAAATTACTGGCGCCGGTGGTATATTCCCTGTTTTCCATGGCGCTGCTTTTGGCATGTACCCCTTTGATCAATCCAATATCGCCCGGGCTTTCCAATACCTTGGGCATTTATATCCCGATCCTTGCGGTCAATTCCTCGCTGTTCGTTTTATGTGAACAGTATAGCGCCCCCTGCTCCCGCCCGATCTTTGCGCTGGTGGACGCTGTTATGTACAGCGTCGGGTTTGCCTTTGCAATGGGCCTGATCGCATGTATACGCGAATGGCTGGGCAACGGGACGCTTTGGGGGGTCGCCGTACCGGGACTGCCCTTCAAGCTGGCCGGGCTGCAATTTGCATTTGCAGGGTTTATCCTGGCAGCTGTTTTCAGCGCCTTTTTCCGCTTTGTCAAACGGACGATCATCTGGTTATATTACCGGCATGACAACCCTTTACATCCCAAGCAGAAAACAGCCCGGTAAAAAATCCCCTCTTTTTTGATTTGCGGAGGTATTCGTTATGGAACACATTACGCTTTTTCTGTCGATCATATTGGCTGCCATTGTGATGCAGAATGCGTTCATTATGCGTGGGCTGGGGGCGAATAAGAACACCCTTCTGATCTCATCCCCCCGCCGGATCTTCCTTTATGGTGCAGTACTGACGACCGTTTGCTCACTCAGCGCCCTGATTTCCTGGCCGATCAATTATTTTTTCCTGCGCGGCCCGCAGCTGGAAGAACGCCTGTCGCTGCGTTACCTGGTTACATTGGGCTGTATCTGCCTGGTTTATCTGCTGCTGTGGTATCTGACCTGGGAAAAAGCCCCTCGGCTGCATTACCATCTGCGGGAGCTGTATGCATCCGCTACCTTTAATTGCGCCGTCCTGGGGTCGCTCCTGCTGGCTTTTTCGGAAAATTACAACTTGCTGCATACCTTCGGGTTTGCATTTGGTTCAGGTGTCGGTTATACATTGGCGATCCTTCTGATTTACGAAGGCCGCCGGCGGATCGTCCTCTCCGAAGTGCCCCGCGCTTTCCGGGGATTGCCGATCATCCTGCTGTATACGGGTATTTTGTCCATGGCGATCTACGGCCTGATCGGCCACCAACTTCCTACTTGATATGAACGCAGATCGGTGGTGAGCGCTTGTCCAAACCTTACAAAATCAAACGATACCATAAGATCTATAAGCATCCTTCCCCTTGGGGCAGGTTTTTTAAGGTGCTGTTCTCGGTGATAGCCGTCTGTATCCTCGGTTTCGTTGGCTGGAGCATCTATAACCCAGTCATGGAATATCTTTCGCAGGGCCGTCCGGAGCTTCCTTCTTCCTCTTCGGTGCCGCCGGCATCTTCCGGCACTTTGTCCGAACAGCCGCAGGAACAGGAAACACAGCCGCCTGCTGAACCGGTCCCGGATGAGCCTTTGCGCGCAATCTATATCCCGCCGGATATGGCTGCGGATTCCGAACGCCTGCAAAATACCCTTTCAGCATTTTCAGGCTCAGGTATCAACGCAGTGATGATCGATCTGAAAGATACTTCAGGCAACCTGCTTTACCGTTCCCAGCTGGAAACAGCAGAACAGGCCCGTAATTATAAAGAAGGCTCCACCTTCGATCTGAAAAGCTTCTGCAGCCGCCTTGCTGCACAAAAACTTTCTGTCATTGGACGCGTCAACGCCTTTTTGGACCCGATGAGCTCCCGTTACCTGCCAGGTGCCGGGATCGAATACCTGAATTCCGGCGTCCTTTGGCTGGACAATTCCCCGGAAGCCGGCGGGCAGCCTTGGCTGAACCCTTATTCTGAGGCTGCACAGTCCTATCTGACGGATATTGTGGCTGAAGCCGCTTCGATGGGGGTAAGCCATATCCTGTTGGATAACGTCACCTTCCCGGTCGGCTATGGCCTGGAATATGCCGGTTATGGCGCAGATGCCGCCACTGTTACCCAATCGGAGATTCTTGCCAGATTTGTCGACCAGGCCGAGCAAGCCGCTGCCGACGAAGGGGCCAGCCTCAGCCTTTATGTTTCCGGGATCGGCGCACTGGGCGGGCTCGACCAGTATTTCGGAGGCAGCCCATTTGATGTCGCCAATCAAAATATCGTCCTGGGCGTCATGCCCGCCCAGTTTGGCGACGGATATGCGATCGGCTCTTTTTCCGTCCAGCAGCCGGTGCTGGATCCCTCCGGTACCGTTGGCGCCCTGCTGCAAGCGGTCACCGGCAGCCTGTCCGGGAAAGATGTAACCGGGCTGGTGCAGGCGTACAGCGCGCCCTATACCATTGAGAACAGCTATACCTATACCATTCAGGATATCAACGCACAGATCGAAGCGCTGCGGGAAAACGGCATTGAACAATATATCCTGTACCATCCCAACGGGAATTATCCTCATTGACCCCAAGGAGGGAGTTGCCATGCCTTTTAAAGTCAAATTATTTGCCCATGCGCCCGACTATGAAGCGCTGCATGTGGCAAAAATCACCCATTTCCCAATGGAGAAACGGGATTATAAGCCTTATTCGCAGGTGCGCTGTTGCTTTGACGGCGCAAAGGCGCTGCATCTGCAATTTTTGAGCTTTGAATCCACCCCGCTGCCATCCAGCCTGATGCGCGCAGACCTTCGCCTGGAAGAAGCGCGCGGCCCGCTTTCGCTGGTTTTGCGTGCGGACGGGAATTCCCAGGCATTCATTTCCGGCGGGCCGGTACAGGGCGTACTGCTGCATACCTTCACCGGTGAAGACCTTCAGGGAGTGTTCTGGGGCGGCAACCTGACGGTGCCTGCCGCTATCCTGGACGCCTTTTTCCCAGGTTTCGCCCCCTTGCCCGGAAAATGCTTTTGGGGGAATTTTTATAAGATCTGCGAAGATCCCAGACGTCCGCATTATGGTTCTTATTTCCCGGCAGATTTTTCCCTCCGGCTTGACGACCAGAAAAATCTTGGAGAATTCCTTATCATTGATTATTAAAAAAGCCCGGCTATGCCGGGCTTTTGAGCGTGTCGAAAAACCGACACGCTCACGAAGGGGAACCGGATCACTGCGGCGCAGGCTTGTCTGCGCCTTGTTCCCTCATCCCCCTCGTGGACATCCCCTTCTTGCAAAACCGCTTGTAGAGCGGTTTTGCGCTCCAATGAGATTTTGTCCGGCACATGTCCGGACAAAATCATATAGCTGTCGAAAAAGCCCGGCTATGCCGGGCTTTTTTATTTACATCCTTCCCGCTCCAGCAGGAAGGTGACAAAGGCTGCAGCAACCGGGGATTTGAGCGCTTCCTT
>CALXGW010000078.1 GCA_944387965.1 uncultured Anaerotruncus sp.
AATGGTGTTCAAATGCGATGCCTTCATTGGGTGCGGTGCGGTCCTGTTCCGATTCGGCAATGGCTGCATCAAACAGGGACACCGCTTTTTCCAATCCTGTTTGGGCGGTGCCGCCGGTAGCCAGTTCACCGCAGAGGACGGAAGCGAGGATATCGCCGGTGCCGGAATATCCGCCCCCGATCCGCCGGTGGCGTACACAAAAGCGGCGGTTACCCTGCCGTTCCCAACCGATATTGCAGATATCGTCATCCAAATATACGCCGGTAATCACAACGGTGGACGGCCCAAGCGAGCCGAGCCGTTCTGCCAGTTCCCAGACATCATCCAGGCCCTGTTCGTTGTGGGGGGTAAAGTATCTTGTCCGGGTGAGCAGGCAGGCTTCTGAAAGATTTGGGGTAATGATGTCAGCATGTGCAACCAGTTCAGTAATCGCGGCGCACATATCAATCCCTTCAAATACCGGATAAAGGCGCCCGCCTTCCCCAAGCACCGGGTCGACAAGCACAAATGTATCCGGAGAGTGGAAGCGTTCGATCAGGCCGCAAACCTCCTGCGCCTGGAAGGGGCTGTTGAGGAAGCCGGAATAGATCCCGTCAAAGTACAGGTTGAGCGCTTCCCACTGTGCAGCCATTTCAGGAAAATAGCCGGTCAGGTCGGCGCAGGCGTAGCTGCCGAACCCGGTCTGGTTGCTGTAAACAGCGGTCGCAAGCGGGCAAGCCTGCACCCCCATGACCGACAGGATGGGAATGGCTGCTGTCAGCGAGCATTTGCCCAGCCCGGAAAGGTCGTTGATGACCGCTACCTTTGGAATCTGCATGTGGCCCCCTCCTTTGTATGCCCTTATTTTATCGGAAATCTTTTCAAAAAGGAAATGACGCGCCGCAGATAAAAAATACGGCGCGTCATGGAAAATAAAACAATTATATTATGTGATTGGACTTTAAAATTATAAAAAATCACCATGATTTAAGCCGGTACAAAAAGGCATAGAAAAGTCAATGGTCAAAATTTATAAATTTTTAAAAATTCAACAGCCGAAACGCCCCAAAAACGTAGAAATATTATCGGCTGTGCTGGTGCAGCAGCGCCGAAAGCGCAGCGGCCTGCGCCGGGGAAAACGGGACGTCCCCCGCGCCGTAATAACGGGCGTCGAGCGCGCCTGCCAGCTGCAGCAGAAGCGGCCCGGCTTCCGGGGGAAGCCCTTCCAGCCGGGCGAGATACCCCCGGTAGGTTTCGCCGGGCTGTTTTGCCTGGCGGTGCAGCCTTCCCCAGCGCTCTACACGGATCATCATGCCGCAGGCGTCGTGCCGGTGGCGAAAGACGCGGTACTGGTACGAAAACCATCCCCGGATCGCCCCGAACAGCCGGGAAAGGGTGGCCAGCAGGCCGATGGAACGCACTTTGCCGGTGGATCTGGCCGGAGCTGTCATGGCGCGTGTCCGGGTTTTCCGGCAGCGCCAGAGGAAAACCCCGCAGAGCACGACCGCCAGCACACACACAATCGCCGGGAGCAGCCATGGCGGCAGCGCAACGGCATTTTCCCGCATTTCTTCGATCTCTTCAATCGTAAACCCTTCATATTTTGGTTCTTCGATCGGCATTGGCTCCGGGTCCGGGAAAAGGGAGCAGAACCATTCAAAAAACGCCCAAATCAGGCGCCCGATCGCGGAAAACCCTGCGCCGATCAGCCCGAACACCGAGAAGATGCCGTCCCGCAGGGATGCCCCGCCCAGGCTGCCGAAAAGCATCAGCAGAACAAAGATCGCAACAGTGATCCCGGCCAGGATCAAAGCGGTACGGGCGCCGCCGAAATCCCCGCTCTGCCCGCCTGAGGTGCGCACGCGGATGGCAGCCAGGATATTCAGCCCGACCACCGCCAGGAGAACCGGGTAATAGACGTCCGGGAGCATCGATCCACCTGCCTGAAACAGCAAAAATAGCCCAGCCCCCACCACAGACAGCTCCACATAATGGACACAGCGCTGGCGGGTGGTTGGATGAAGCGCCAAAACGACTCCCTGGCCGCAGCTGATTGCCAAAAGCGGCAGGGACAGCAGCAGCCCGACCAATCCCGGAAGGACAGAAAAAGGTAAAACGCAGGCGCAGCCGATCCCAAAAGACAATACCACGGCCAGCGCAAGGGACGGGTAGGTGCGCGGTTTCCGGACAAACAGGAAGAAAAATCCATAGGATAATACCGCCCAGGCCATCCATGGGAAAAGCGCCACATATACCATTTGTCCGGTCTGAGAAATGCCCATGATCGCATAACAGCTGGCGAGCAGGCTGGCCCCGGTCAGCTGGTAAACGGCCCCAACCGGGAAGGAATAGACTTCATCCATGCGCATGCCCTCCCTTCAGGGAACGGAGCGGCAGCACCCGGCAATGGTCGGGCACTCCCCCCTCCTGCATATAGGGGACGATGGTGATCCCCGTGCCGCCCAGCGCGTCCAGCAGGCGGAACAGGCTGGGGGAAGACAGGGAATAGGTGAAAATGCACAGCTGCCCGAGCTGTTCGCGCGGGAAGCCGGCCGGCTCAAGCAAAAAGACCTTATCCGAACAGTCAAAGGAGGCCAGCGCCGCCAGAAGCGGGTCAGGGCCTTCCCCATTCGGCAGCTGGTTGAACTGGGCGGCATAGCGGGTAGCGGGCAGCGAAAGCCCGCACCATACCTGTGAACCGTCCAGCCGCAGGAGCAGCGAGGCGAGGATGCTGATGCTTTCCTCCAATTCCTCTTCAAAGCGTTCTTCTTTACGGAAAAAGGAGGGCGCGTCCAGCAGGAAATGCACCGATTTGGGCAGGATGGTTTCAAATACCTTTACCTGCAAAGGGGTACGCCGGGCGGCCATGCGCCAGTCGATCCGCTTCCAGGAATCAGTGGGCTGGTAATCCCGTTCGCCCTGGATGACGGTGCAGTCCTCCATGTAACCCTTCGCGCCGGAATGTGCATCCCACAGGTTCTGCAAAAACGGGTCGGGGCGCACCGGTACGATCTGCGGGTAGACCAGCAGCACCGGCCGGTTGGACGCCATCTGGAAAGATTCGGTTTCGGACAGGCCGAACCCGTCGCCGGAACGCAGCAGCACCTGCCCTGCCTGGAAGATGCCGCGTTTCTGGGCAATCCACACAGCCTCCCATTCGGCGCTGTGATACCACAGCAGGAAGGCGCATTTTTTGCAGAGGGCCGGGCAGGTATAATCCGGGCTGGGGATCAGCTGGGGGTCCTCTTTGCGTGCTTCTTCCATCTGGCGTTTTTCATATTCCTGCCGCAGCTTTTCTTCTTCCGCTTCCGGCAGGCGCACAGGACGGACCGACCGTTCATCCTCCGGGGTTATACAGCCGTTTTGAGGAAGCCGGTGGGCGATCTCCAGCCAGATCAGCGGGAGGAATTTCATGTTTTCCACCCGGTAACGCAGCAGGAGCCGGTCGCCGGCAAAAATACGCTTTTGGGGGACATCGATCCGGATGTCAATCCGTTCCAGCGCCCGCAGCCCCCAGATGCGGGCAAACAGGCAGAGCAGGAAAATAAAAAAGCAAAAGCCGCATAGAAAGACCTGTTGCCCCAAAAAGGCCAGAAAAGCCACTAAAAATAGGATCGCAAGCCCTGCAATACCGACCAGGCCGCTTGCCTGGTCGGACATCCGGCTGTTGGAAACCTGTTTCATCCAAAGCGCGCCTCCCCGACCGGGGGGACAGGGACCGCCTGCAGGATGGCGCGCAGGACGCTCTCCCCGGTTTCCCCGGACAG
>CALXGW010000079.1 GCA_944387965.1 uncultured Anaerotruncus sp.
GAGGAACCGACCACCGAGTTGTTAGCGCTTTCCGCAGCAGCAACGCCTTCCGGGACGCCTTCGCCGAACGGCAGGTCAGGGCGGTAGCGCTTGACCTGGTCGTATGCCATGAAGATGGCGACTGTCATGCCGGCCCCTGGGATGGCGCCTACGATATTGCCGATTACTGTGGATTGTAACCAGACCGGCAGAATACGTTTGAGCATTTTTCGGTCGGGATATTGCATTTTGATGATTTGGGCAGTCTTTTTGATGTTTTGAAGAACTTGCTGTCCCTTCTTCATCGGTCCCATATCGCTGATGGTGCTGATGATCGCGCCGACACCGAACAAACCGATCAGCAGGGGAACCAGCGGAATCCCTTCAAGCAGCGCGTGCGTCCCAAAGGTAAAGCGTTTGATGCCTCCCTGCGGGCTGATGCCGATGATGCTGATCAAGAGGCCGACCAGCATGCCCATGACGTTTTTTGACATTCGCCCAGTGCTCATGCCGATAACAGAGGCGAAGCCCATGACGGAAAGCATCAGATATTCCGGCGCACCGAATTTTAGGGCCTGTGCAGCGATGGTGGGGGCGAAGAGGCCCAGGACGAGGGCAGCGACGATTCCGCCGAAGACCGAACTGACCGAGGACAGACCGAGTGCCAGGCCTCCTTGTCCTTTGAGGAACATTTGATGGCCGTCAAACGCAGTGACAACTGCCGCGCCGGTTCCTGGTACTTCTATGAGTATGGCGGAGACGCTGCCGCCGCAAGTGGAGCCTGTGTAAATCCCGGCGAGGATACACAGCGCGGTAGCCGGATCCATACCGTAGGTCAGTGGGATCAGGATGGACATTGCAATCGGACTGTTCAGCCCCGGCAGGGCGCCGACAATGACGCCGAGAAAAGTACCTGCAAGCATCAGGAGGAGATTGATCGGGGAAAGCGCGGTTAAAAGCCCAGTGCCCCAGTTTGCCAGTAATTCCATATGTAAACCCCCTTTATAGGAACAGTGTGGGCAGCGGTACTTTCAGCAGGATCTTAAAGATCACAAAGACGACGAGCACCATGCCGGTCGGCCATAAAATCGCGCCTTTAATGCTGTTATAACGCAGGCCTAAAATAATACTGACGCCCAGAAGAATTGTGGAAAAAACATATCCGATGGTTCGGAACAGCAGGATATAGATAAAAAGTGCGGCAATGGTAACGCCGATGGCTAGGAAATTGATTTTTTTGAGGTTGATGCAGGATTTTTCGGACATCAGATCTTCAACCAGAATCCAAATGGCGGTAATGAACATCAATCCACCGACTATCATCGGAAAGTATTTGTCATTTCCTCGGAAAGTCCGGCCAACGATGAAGACATAAAGCCCGATTGCCATCAGAACGATGGATATCAGATACTCCGCGATTTTATTACTGTTTGTTTTTGCTTTCATATGCGAAAACCCCTTTCGTGCCAAGGTATCCGAACGATTCCAAAATAGTGCAACGATGCGATCGCTTGTTTATACAGGCTGTGTACAGGGAAAGGGAAAAAGTATGGATGGTTCAACCTTCTGCGGCGGCTTCTTCCAGTTTTGGAAGAATGGCTTCAATGGTATTGTAAGTATCATCCATATATTTTTGATATTGCTCGGGCGTTTTGTACTCAGCGATACCGTCAATAGCCGCCATATTCTCTTTGAACAGGTCGGTTTCGATGACTTTCTTGAATTCTTCAACCAGGTAGTTATAGATCGCTTCATCAACGCCTTTGGCAACGCAGATACCGCGGTCAGCGCCGTCTACCAGGGTTTCGCCGAGTTCCAGGAAGGTCGGGATATCTTCCAAGCCCTCTACGCGTTCTTCCGCCGCGACTGCAAGGATCTTGATGGTGCCGTCTTCATAAGCGGATTTGGTAGCGCCGACTGTGTTCATCGAAATGTCCACATGGCCGCCCATGACCTGGAGAAGCTGTTCGGCTGCGCCATCGGTATGGAGGTAATCAAAGTTAAAGCCATGATCCTCTGCCATATTCATCAGACGGATGTGGTGGCCGGTGGTGTGGCCCGGGGTAGCAGCCAGGACAACTTCCTGCTGGGCAGCCCAGTCATAGAATTCCTGCAGGGTGTTATACGGAGCATCGCTGCTGCAGTAGATGACCTCAGGGTCAGGGTTGTAACCGGCAATCGGGAGGAAATCGTCATAACGGTAGACGGTATCATTGAAGATATCGTTGTTGATGACCGAGCTGGTGTAGAGCATCAGGGTGTAGCCGTCTTTCGGAGCTTCAAAAGCCTGGGTCTGGCCAATAACAGCACCGCCGCCGCCAACGTTTTCAACAACGAGTGTCTGACCGTTGAAGAAGCCGCCTTCATTCGCCGCCATGGTCAGCGCGCGCATCGAAAGGTCAGCATTGCCGCCTGCGGTGAAGGGGACGATAACAGTGATATCCTGGGTCGGATAATCCAACTCAGCAGCAGCCTCGCCGGATGCCGCTTCTTCACTTGCTGCGCTCGAAGCAGGAGCTGCACTTTCGGAAGCAGCAGAAGAAGTTTCGCTGGTTCCACCGCAGCCTGCAATCGCCAATAAAACAGATAGCGCGGAAATGACTGCCAATAGTTTTTTCATTTTTATTCCTCCTTAAAAATGTTACGCTTATCATTGAAATGCGGCGCCCCGCATGACAACCAATGGAAAAAGGGGAATGCCTTCAAGGGCCTTTTTTGGACTGTTTTGTGCTTTGCGCTTTAAATTTTTTTACATTTTTACAATAATTTGGTTATCCTATTTACAAGCACATTATAGTTCGCTATAATCTATTTGTCCAATATATAAATACTTGAAAAATTATAAGTTTTTTTTATAATATGAAGGAGGGAGAATATATGAATCTCAGCATCCGGGAGGCAGAATATTTCCTGGCAATTATCTCTGAGGGAAATATGACCAAAGCGGCCAGGCAGCTGTATATCGCCCAGCCGTCGCTTACCCTTACCGTCCAGAAACTTGAACAGCAGCTAGGAACCAAGCTGTTTATCCGCGAAGGCAACCGCATGAGCCCGACCTATGCGGGCAAGCGGTTTGAAGAAGCCTGCAACAAGCTGGTGAAGATCTGCAGGGATATGGAAAACGAGTTTGAAGACATGAACCAGCTGACCAGCGGCAAGGTGATTATCGGGATGCCGTTCAACCTGATCTGTTATGTTTTCCCGCCGCTTTATTCCATCTGCCGCAAACAGTTCCCGGAGATACAGGTCATCCCCAAAGAAGGGGTCACAAAGGAATTGGAAACCTTGCTTTTAAACGATATGCTGGATTTGATCGTGGTGCCGCTGACGCTGAGCAACCTTTCCAGCGTTAACGCGCAGACGATCCTGCAGGAGCAGCTGATCCTTTCGGTGCCGGAAGGGCACTGGATGAATGAGCATGCTATCAAAAAAGAGGGTTCCAAACGGCTGTATATGGATCTGAAGTTGGCCGACCGGCAGCCGTTCGTTATGAGCCTGCCGGGACAGCGCACCCGACAGGCCACAGAGCTGATTATGCGGGAAGCGGGGATTACGCCCAAGGTGGTATTCATAACCAGGAATGTCGGCACAAAAATTGCGATGTCTGCAACCGGGCTGGGGCTGGCCATCTTCCCAGAACATTATTTGGCGTTGGGCAACCATCCAAAGGGGGCAAATTATTATTATATGGATGGGGATTACAGTGTCAAATGGGAGATCGCGGTGGCATACCGGAAGGATACCTATTTTTCAAATGCTTGCGCCAAATGTATTGAAATCCTGACGACCTTATTTAAGGAAGGGTATACCAGCGATTATGCCGATTATCAGATGTGAATATAGCGGCGTACATATTTTTGGTTGGGGATTCCCGCAGGAAAACGAAAGGCCGCCGGCCCGATTGGGCCGGCGGCCTGATTTTGTCCGCACAGGCCATTTTAACCTGTGCCGCTGGAAAATATCCTGGGATCAGCAGCAGCCGCAGTCATTCCCGTAGTTGTTGTTGCAGCCGCAGCTATTGCCGCCGAAGCCAAAACCGCCCCATCCGAAGAGGATGATGATCAGGATAATGATCCAGAAATAGTTTCCACCAAAGTTATTATTGCATCCCATGAGAAGTAACCTCCTAATTGTGATTTCAACCTATACTATGTAGGAACGCATAATTCGGTGACAGGGATATATCCGGCAAGCAGGGGTATATCAAACAGCCTTCCTGCCAATATTATAGGTAACGTCTGCATAAATTGATGATGGGGTGGTCGTTTGTTTAAATTTAATGGTTTTACGCCGAAAGCCAATGCTGCGATCAATCATGCGCTGGAATCGGCTGTTATGTTAGGGCACACTTATATCGGGAGCGAACATCTGCTGCTGGGACTACTGATGGAAGGAAGCGGCGTGGCGTATACTGTGCTGAAAAAATTTGCTGTGAGTGAAGAACATGTGCGGGATCTGCTGATTAAGACGGTCGGGCGCGGTATCCGTTCCACATTGAGTCCAGCAGACCTGACGCCGCGCTGCAAAAGGATTTTGGAGCAGGCTTTGCTGATGAGCCGGCAGGCCGGGCTTGCGCAGGCAGGTACCGAGCACATCCTGTCATGTATGCTGCGGGAAAGCGAAAGCTATGGCGTGCAGTTCTTGCGCCAGCTGGGGCTGGATCCGGAAGCAGTAACCAAAGAATTGAACGATTTCAGCCGGATGATCGGAGCAGACCCGTATGTAAGCAAAAAAGCCTCTCCGGCAAAGCCAAAATCCGCAACAAAAACCCCGCTGCTGGATAAATACAGCCGCGACCTCACCGAATTGGCGCGTCAGGGGCGGCTTGACCCAGTCGTAGGGCGGGAAAAGGAAATCGAACGTGTCCTGCAGATATTGACCAGGCGCACCAAAAACAATCCTTGCCTGATCGGCGAGGCTGGGGTCGGGAAGACCGCGATTGCAGAAGCGATCGCCAGACGGATTGCCGAGATGCAGGTGCCGGAACAGCTGCACAATAAACGTCTTGCGGCGCTCGACCTGACCGCCATGGTAGCGGGGACAAAATACCGGGGGGATTTCGAGGAACGTATCAAAAATACGCTGGAGGAAGTGGTGGAGGCAGGGAATGTCATCCTGTTCATTGATGAATTGCATACGATTATCGGGATTGGTGCGGCAGAAGGCGCAGTCGATGCGGCCAATATTTTGAAACCCCAGCTGGCGCGGGGGGAGCTGCAGCTGATTGGGGCGACGACCATTGATGAATACCGAAAATTTATTGAAAAGGACAGCGCGCTCGAACGCCGGTTCCAAAGCGTGATGGTTGAAGAGCCGGGGGAGGCGGATACCGTCGGGATCATCAAAGGGCTTCGGGAACGGTACGAAGGGCATCATCAGATGAAAATTTCAGATGAGGCGATCGAAACGGCGGTGACCTTGTCCGCGCGGTACCTACCCGACCGCAGGCTGCCGGATAAAGCGATCGACCTGATCGATGAAGCGTGTTCCAGGGTGCGGATGCATTTGATTGCGATGCCGTCCTCCCTGCATGAACTGGAATCCCAGCTTGAAACCTTGAAAGAAGAGAAAGAAGCAGCTATTTCGGCACAGGATTTTGAGATTGCCGCCGGGATCCGTGACAAAGAAACCGCTGTCAAAACCAAGTTGGAAAAAGTGCGGGTGGATTGGGAACGTGCAGGCCCGCATAAAACATTGACGCTGATGCCGGAAGATGTGGCAAAGCTGGTAGCAGATATGACAGGGATAGACGCGACCAAGCTGACCGAAGCCCAGGCGCAGAAGATGATCCACCTGGAAGAGGAACTGCATGAACTGGTGATCGGCCAGGACCAGGCAGTCAAAGCGGTCGCCAATGCGATCCGGCGTTCCCGGGTAGGGTTGCACGACCCATCGCGCCCGCTGGGATCCTTCCTGTTTTTGGGGCCCACAGGGGTCGGGAAGACTGAACTGAGCAAGGCGCTTGCAAAATGTGTTTTCAATGACCAGCACGCCCTGATCCGTCTGGATATGTCGGAATATATGGAGAAGCACACCGTTTCCAAGCTGATCGGCGCGCCGCCGGGATATGTCGGATATGAAGAAGGCGGGCAGCTGACCGAGCGGGTGCGCAGGCATCCGTATGCCGTCCTGCTTTTGGATGAGATCGAGAAAGCCCATCCGGATTTTTTCAATATTTTGCTGCAGGTGTTGGAAGACGGGGTTTTGACCGATGCACAGGGACGGCCGGTCAGCTTCAAGAATACGATTATTATTATGACTTCCAATGTGGGCGCACAGATGTTAAGCGAGCCGAAAAACCTTGGCTTTTCAGCGGGCGGCAGCGACCAGGAAGCACAAAAGGCAAAGCAGGAAGAGATCCGGAAAAAAATGCTGTCCCAACTCAAGCAGGAATTCAAACCGGAATTTTTAAACCGCATCGACGAGATCGTCATCTTCCAGAAACTCAGCCAGGAGGAAGTGCGCAAGATCGCCCTGCAGATGCTTTCCGCTTTGAAAAAACGCTTGGCCGGGCTTTCCATTGAGATCCAGTTTGACGATACCGCTGCCAAACAGATTTCCCTCGAAGGGTTTGACCCGGTTTATGGGGCGCGTCCGCTGCGGCGGGCGATCCAATCCAGGATCGAAGACCGGCTGGCAGAGCATATGCTGCAAGGGCAGATCAAAGCCGGCGACCATATCCTTTGCTCCTGGAAGGATGAAGAATATACCTTTTCAGGACAGTAAGACGCATCTTATGTAAAAAGCGCCTGCACATATACTGCAGGCGCTTTTTGCAAAGTGGATTTTTTGCAGATACCATTGGATTACATGATGTGTTCTTCACAAAAGTTATCCACCACCCGGAAGCCCATCTCCTTGCGCCGGGCGATTTTCTGGCGTGTGATGCCTTTGCTGTCAAAATTGGAGCAGAGGCGCCGTTCTGGGTCGATGCGGGCAGACTCCCCAAAAGCCGGCCCGGGATGTTTTTTGCTTGCTTTTTTCATGATCGATCACCTCAGGATTAGTATTTCCGCAGAGCCGTGGGGAAACAAAGAAAAATTTTTGCAGTGCTGGAAATACAAAATCTGACGTTTTTTCCAAAAAACCAGCGGGATAACCGGTTGGTAAAGTATATGAAAATACTTTAAGCATTTTATTGGTATGGGAAAAATGAAAGTTTTCATGTCAAAAATTGCAGATTCCGGTTGACAAACATATAAAAATATGTCATCTTAAATTTAAATATGTTTGAGGGAGTTTTTGGCAGGCTGTTACGGCGGCCGATATCGGCCGGCTCCCGCCAAAATGGAGGAATGAGAAAATGGAACCGATTTATGTAGGGTGGCTTTCGCTGCTTCCCCCCATTATTGCGATCGGGCTTGCGCTGATTACCAAAGAGGTTATTTCGTCTTTGCTGATCGGCATCCTTTCCGGCGCACTGATCTATTCGATCAATGCCGGACTGACGCCGGTCGTTGGGGTTGCGGATGTAACCTTTAAATTGATGGCCAGCAAAATCGATGTGAATATTTTGCTGTTCCTGGCGCTGCTCGGCGCGCTGGTAGTCGTGGTGACGATGGCCGGAGGGTCGCGGGCTTACGGCCGGTGGGCATCCGGGAAACTCAAGACCAAACGCAGTGCCCTGCTTGCTACCGGTGCGCTCGGCGTGCTGATTTTTATTGACGACTATTTCAACTGCCTGACGGTGGGCACCGTTATGAAGCCGGTCACCGATAAATATAAGGTATCGCGTGCAAAACTGGCTTACCTGATCGATGCGACCGCCGCGCCGGTATGTATCATTGCCCCGATTTCCAGCTGGGCTGCCGCCGTTGGCTCCAACCTGCGGGTAACGGGTGCATTTGAGAGCGATATGGCGGCTTTTGTCGCCAGCATCCCGTATAACCTGTATGCCTTGCTTTCGATCGTCATGGTCGTCCTGGTCTGCTTCTTCAAACTGGATTTCGGCCCGATGGAACGGTCGGAAATCAAGGCCGCAAAAGGGGATGTAGGTGCTATTGACAGTGAAAGTTCGATGCATGTAAAGGTATCGGACAAGGGTACTGTATGGGATATGCTGATCCCGGTCATCGCGTTGATTATCTTCTCGGTCCTGGCGATGCTTTATAACGGCGGTTACTGGGGCGACGACCCGGCTTATCATACGCTCAGTGCTGCCTTCGGCAACTGCGTGGCTGCTGAGGCGCTGGTACTCGGCGGCTTCGGCGCTTTGGTTGTGGCATTTTTGCTGTTTGTTCCCCGTGGGCTGATCAAATTCCATGATTTCATGGGCGCGATGGGCGAAGGCTTCAAATCCATGATCCCTGCCGATACCATCCTGGTGCTTGCATGGACCATCAGCGGCGTCTGCCGTGACCTGCTGATGACAGGGGATTATGTCAAAACTGTGGTGGAAAAGAGCAGCATGCCTGGTTGGATGCTGCCGGCATTGATCTTTGCCATTGCAGCCTTCCTCTCGTTTGCAACAGGGACTGCCTGGGGCACCTTCGGCATCCTGATCCCGATCATTATCCCTGTCTGCATGGCGATTGCACCGGATCTGCTGGTGGTTGCACTTTCCGCGACTCTGGCTGGCAGCGTGTTCGGCGATCACTGCTCCCCGATCTCCGATACGACCATCCTGTCCTCCACCGGCGCAGGATGCGACCATATGGAGCATGTTTCCACCCAGATCCCATATGCGCTGACAGTTGCGGCCTGCTGCTTTGTGGGATATATCGTAGCTGGACTCAGCAACGGGAATATTGCGGTGACACTGGGTGTTTCGGCCATCCTTCTGACGGTCGTACTTGTTATCCTGCACCGTGTGACCATTGCGCGGGAAAAAGCGCAGGGCGCTGCATAATATCTGAAAATTTAAAAAGCCCCGCCTGCCTATTTACAAATCGGCAGGCGGGGCTTTTTGTGTACTTTTTCGGAGCGGCAGGCAGCCAATCTGCGGCTGGCGCTTACCGGGCGGGAAAAGCAGACCGTTTGGAAACGGTTCAAGGTTGGGTATTCCCGGTATTCGGCAGATTTGGCAGGTTGGGGGTCACAACATCCGGATTGATGAAGGTCACAAACTTCAAAGAATAGAGGTCACAGATAATATATTGGTCTTTTCTTTGCTGATAGAGCACCAGATAGTTGTTCCCGACAAAATATAAGATCCCTTCCCGGGCTTCGATCAGCTGCGTGCCAATCAAAAATTCACAAATGACGTAACGCCCAAGGTTACTGCTGAGGATCGCTGTAAATGATCCCAGGTACGCCTCTTCGCCATTTTGTGGGTCTTCGATCGCCCGCATGCTCTCATATGGCCCCATATTTAAGCCGTTGTTTCCGTTTGCCAAAAAAGACACCCCTTTCCAGATATGTTTTCCTGCGCTGGCTTATATTTTATAGGTATTGCAGGGATATTCAGGTCTGATAATATGCGTCAGTGGGATTATAAAAACAATGGTCGCCGATGCGGACAATAAAATATCCCACCTGGCTGGGGAAATTAGGCCGGCATGTAGGGGAATACGGGTTAAAGAACCAGAGTGCCTGCCCAAGGTTATACAGCCGGTTGCCGGCGATCGCCCAATCGGCGATGTCGAGATGTACCGTCTTCAGACGCATATTATAGACATTTTGCGGGTTATATTGCCCTCCCTGGCTTTCGGACATGCAGACGAACTGCCCAGGCTGGTAAAGGATCTTGCGGATACTGCCCTGGCCGACCCGTTTATATTCCCCGCCTACAGCATGGACACGGTTCATCACCACTGATGCCACCGCTTTCATACCGGTTTCCCCTTCACCGCCGGATTCGCATTGTATCAACCGCGCAAGCAGTTCCCGATCCTCCATTTGGAATCCCTCCTTCCTTTATATATATGGAAAATGAATCCGGTTTTATGCCATTGATAAAGCGGCGCAACCGGATTTCAGACCCTGGCATATTTGGAAACACGCAGCAGGAACAGGTAGATGCAGGCGGCGCTGGCGATCATACAACAGGTGGCAAATCTGCCCGGTACAGCAGGGATTTTTCGGAAAAGCAGCTCAACGACCGTCATGGCCAGCGCTGAACAAAGCAAGGGATGGATGACCCGTGCGGTGATATCCAGCCGGAAGCCGGTTACCCGGATCAGCCGTCCCAGGCTGAGGGAAAAATTGAACAGTTCGCTGCCGCAGACGACGAATATATAGCCTTTGATCCCTAAAACCGGCAGCAGCAGCCAGACGCTCGCCAGGCTGACCGCTGCGTCGAGGACGTTGTAACGCATAACACTGAGCTGTTCGTCCAACCCTTTAAGCATGCTGTCGACTGCGGTATCCAGGTACATAATCGGTATCACAGGGGCGAGCAGCCGGATATAGACGCCCACGTCCGGATTGGTGGAAACGAGCGCACCAATCTCCCGATGGAAAGAAAACAGGATGCCGCAGACCCCCAACGAACAGCCAAGGGTCAGCGCAAACATCCGGTCGATCGTTTGGCTGACATCCTGTTTGGCACAATGGGACTGCGCCAGTTCCGGTACGATCAATGCGTTGAAGGCGTTCAAAAAGGCATATGGGAACAGGATAACCGGCAGCGCTACCCCATGCAGCGCGCCGAACATCGCAAGGGAGGCGGGTGCGGACAACCCGCTTGCCTGCAGGCGGATCGGGACAAGAAGGTGCTTGATAGTAGAAAGGCCGGTGCGCAGGTAGGTACTGAAAGCGACCGGCAGGGCGATCCCAAGCAGTTTTTTGCTTAGCCCGGCGGTGTGCCCGGAGGGGTACCGCCGCCGGTCAAACAGGCAAAGGATCAATTCAAACAGGCAGGAAGTGATTTCTGCCACAACCCCGGCGGCGGTGATGCTCATGCAGGCATATTCCAATCCGGCCGGCGCAATGGCGGTCAGGATAAAAATGGTGAGGGTGATGCGCAAAAATTGTTCAAGGATTTGGCAGCTCACCGATTTTACCACCCGGCGCACTGCTGTAAAATATCCGTTCAAGGCGCTGGACATGGCGATACACGGCATACTCATCGCCATGATGCGCAGCGGGCGGATGGTAGCGGTGCTGCGTAAAAAGCGTGTGCCGATCGTAGGCGCACCGAACCAGAGCACACAGGAAGCCAGCCCGCCAAAAAACAGGCAGTATCCCAGGCAGCGCCGGATGGCGCCGGAAATATCCCCGTTCGGCAGCACCGCTTCCTCTGCGACCATGCGGGTAGTGGCCAGGTTGATACCGGAACAGGCAAATGTCACCAGCATCGAATAAACCGACATCATTAGCTGAAAAACGCCCATCCCCACCGGCCCGAGCCGTTCGGAAATGTAAAGATTGAACCATACCCCCACTGTGCTTAACAGAAGGGAGGTGGCTGTCATAATCAATGCGTTCATAAAAAAGAGCTGCGTTTTTTTCATGATTCCTCCCAACCCATTCCAGAAAGTCCTGTTTTAAAATATATTGAGGAACTTTTTAAAAAAGCACAAATAACAAGCGCTTTTGCTGTGCAAAAAAGGCAAACCGGATTTTTGGGAGGGATACAGCATGAAACAATTGGGCAAGCGTATGATCGCGGGGTTATTCACCTTGTTTGTATTGCTCGGGGGATGCCGTGATAAACAGGAGGAGAGCAGCAGTTCCCATCCGTCCATCTCTGCGCCGTCCGACGGCGGGTACCAGCCGCAGCCGCCAGATGTGTTGGATGAACTGCTTGCTGCCAAAAAGAAAAACAGTGATGTAGTCGGGTGGCTGTACATTCCGAACACAACGGTGGATGAAGCGGTTGTGCAAACGACAAATAATGAGTATTATCTGCGCCGGGATGTGGAAAAACGCAGCGATTATGCAGGATGTTACTATATGGATTATGAAAGCGTGATGTTTGACGACGGGGCAGACCTGGCGCAGAACAGCATCATTTACGGGCATAACCTGGGATCGCCGATGGGGGTGAAGGACGACCCCAACGGGGTAAAATTTGCCCAGCTTTTAAAATTGGAGGATGAACAGGTCGCAAAAGACACCCCTTATATCTTTTTTACGACCGAGGCGGCGGTGCATGTGTTTGAAATTTTTGCCGCGGCATATACCGAAGCGCTGACTTCTCCGGTCCCGTACCATTATGCCCAATACCAGCCGGGGCAGCTTGTGGAATTGGCGGAGGATATGAAGCGGCGTTCGACCTACACCTATGATGTGGAGGTGACCGATAGCGATAAGATCCTGACCCTTTCGACCTGCACTTATAAATATGGCACCTATTCCCAGAACGATCAGCAGCGGTATGTGGTGATGGCCCGGTTGGTGCAGCCCGGGGAAAACTACCATGAAACCGCTGTGATTGAGAAAAACCAGAACATCAAGGAGCCTTCCTTCTGAAATCAGGAGCATAGGCAATAGAAAACCCCGCCGGCAGCAAGCTTTGCTGCCGGCGGGGGCAATGGCATATATCCCTTGCGGATGGCCGCAAGCGGTTTTGCACCGCATCTTATTCTGAGGGGCAAGCGATCTCGACCAGCTTTTCGATCATATGGTGCAGCAACTGGGCCCGTTCGGTATCAGCGGCCCGGTAATAGACTTCTTTGCCGTCCCGGCGGCTGACAATCAGGCCGCCTGCCTTGAGCTGCCGGAGATGGTGCGACACCGCCGGGCTGCTCATATCCACCATGGAGGAAATATTGATGACACATTCCTCGCAGTGGCACAGCAGCCAGAAAATCCGGATGCGGCTGCCATCGCCAAGCTGTTTGAAGATATCGGATACGATCTGGAAATCTTCGGTACGGGGCATCGTTTCCAATCCGTGTTCGATCGGCTGCCCGTGGTCATGTGGAAGTTTTTTCTGCGGCATAAAAAAACACCTGCCTTTTGGATATCCCCTCCCGTATACGGCGGGCGGGGATACTGGGCGCAGATACAGGCGTCCATCCCCGGCAGGCGTTTTGGGGTGAAGCGGGAAATGTATTTGATAAATATGGATATGTGAATGGTATCATCGGCCATTGGGACGGGAGCGGAGCGCCATAAGGCGCGCAGCGCATCGCCCTGGCCATAAAACAGGTATAATAATCGCTTTGCGATTATTATACCACATTGCTCCCCAAAACGGAATCAGAAATTATAGGGTAAGACATATCGCAGTGGCAGCATAAGGAGCGGCTGTACCAGGCCGGCAAGGCAAGCCTTTGCTTGTGTGAAGTATGACCTATCGTTTGAACTTACAAAAAAGCGGCCTGGTTTTAGGGGCTTTCGTTCAAGGCTCCAATCTTTTGGCGGGGCATTGCAATCGGGCTGTTTTTCATGTAAACTAGAAATATCAATTGAAAAGGAGGCGGCAGCGTGTTGCGTGGCAAAAAGGGGAAAGGGTTCTGCGCAAAGAATAAGAGCCTGTTTTCTCGGGAATCCGTGCACCCTTTGCGCCTTCCGGCATTAAAAAAACGATAACAGACAGGGTTTTTGCAGGTTGCGGTCGATCCCGCAGCCTGTTTTCGTTTTTTTGTTTTTATTTTAAGAAAGGGAAGTGGCAGAATGTGGGAGAAAAAAGTAGCGGTCATTATGGGGA
Organism: uncultured Anaerotruncus sp.; assembly: GCA_944387965.1. Taxonomy (GTDB): domain Bacteria; phylum Bacillota; class Clostridia; order Oscillospirales; family Ruminococcaceae; genus Anaerotruncus. The sequence goes on from CALXGW010000079.1 coordinate 13,517, forward strand.
GTGACAGCGATTGGCCGGTGGTCAAAGGCGCTGTGGATACTTTGAAATCTTTTGGCATCGCGGTGGAAGCGCATGTGATGAGCGCGCATCGTACGCCGGAAGAAGCCTGCCAATTTGCGTCAAGCGCGCGGGAAAACGGTTTTTCGGCCATCATTGCCGCAGCCGGTAAGGCGGCGCATCTGGCGGGGGTATTGGCCGCGCATACAACGCTGCCGGTCATCGGGATCCCGATCAGATCGTCTACGCTCGACGGGCTGGACGCGCTGCTTGCGACCGTGCAGATGCCCTCCGGCATCCCAGTAGCGACGGTGGCGATCGACGGGGCGGCAAACGCCGGAATCCTGGCTGCGCAGATGATCGCCATCAGCGATATGGAGATCGCCGGGAAACTGCAGGCGCGGAAAAAAGCGATGCGGGAAGAAGTTTTGAAAAAAGACCAGAAATTGCAGGAACAAATCCAGGGTTAAAAAATCAGGACATGATATCATATAACAGATAATGGAGGAATTGGACATGGAAAAACGTGAACAGCTGTATGAAGGAAAAGCCAAAAAGGTATTTGCGACCGATGACCCGAATCTTTGCATTGTGGATTACAAGGACGATGCGACTGCTTTTAACGGGCTGAAAAAGGGTACGATCGCTGATAAAGGCATCATCAACAACAAAGTTTCCAACTTCTTGATGAAGATGCTGGAAGAACATGGGATCCCGACCCATGTGGTCGAGCAGCTTTCCGACCGGGAAACACTGGTCAAAAAAGTGAGCATCGTCCCGCTGGAAGTGATCGTCCGCAATATTGCAGCCGGTTCGCTTTCCAAACGCCTGGGGCTGCCGGAGGGTACCAAACTGGCGAAGACTGTGCTGGAATACAGCTATAAAAACGATGACCTGGGCGACCCGATGGTCAATGATTACCATATCTTTGCAATGGAACTGGCGACCCCGGAGGAACTCAAGACCATTTCCGATTATGCGCTGAAGATCAATGAAGTTTTGGGGGCATATCTGAAGAAACTCAACATCGAACTGATCGATTTCAAACTGGAATTCGGCAAGACCCCGGATGGGCAGATCATCCTCGCGGATGAAATTTCCCCGGATACCTGCCGTTTCTGGGACAGCACGACCGGCGAAAAGCTGGACAAGGACCGTTTCCGCCGGGATATGGGCGGCGTGGAAGACGCATATCATGAAGTCCTCAAACGTTTGATGGGCGAATAAGCGATAGGTAAGGGTGTGGATAATTTGTTCGATCAACTGCATGAAGAATGCGGCGTATTCGGCATCTATGAGCCGGAACGCTGCGATGTCGCTGCCAGCACATATTTTGCGCTTTATGCGCTCCAGCACCGCGGCCAGGAAAGCTGCGGTATTGTAGTGAATGATGATGGCGTTATCAGCAGTCACAAAGGGGTTGGGCTGGTCCCCGAAGTATTCGACCAGGAAAGCCTGCGTAAGCTGGGGCTGGGAAATATGGCGGTGGGGCACTGCCGCTATTCCACGACCGGCAACAGCAGCCCGATCAATGCGCAGCCGTTGGTGGTGCGCCATTGCAAAGGCCCGCTGGCACTGGCGCATAACGGCAACCTGGTCAATGCGGCGGAACTGCGCAAACAGCTGGAATTAAACGGCGCCATTTTCCATACAACCAACGATACCGAGGTCATCAGCTACATCATCACCCGGGAACGGCTGTTGTCCGGCAGCATCGAAGATGCAGTAGCCAAGGCGATGTATTCGATCAAGGGTGCATATTCGTTGATTATCATGTCCCCGCAGAAGCTGATTGCTGTGCGCGACCCGAACGGGTTCCGGCCGCTCTGTATTGGCCAGACCAGCACGGGCGGGTATATCTTCGCTTCCGAAAGCTGTGCGCTGGATACGCTGGGAGCCAAATTCCTGCGGGATGTCGATCCCGGCGAGATCGTTATGGTGGAGGACGGCGTGCTCAAGAGCAACCGGTCCCATTGCGGGAATAAGGGCAATTTCTGCGTGTTTGAATATGTGTATTTTGCACGCCCGGATTCGGTCATCCAGGGGGTCAGCGTCCATGAAGCGCGTCAGAACGCCGGGCGTATCCTGTACCGCGAAAACCCGATCGAAGCGGATGTGGTCATCGGCGTGCCGGATTCCGGCCTGGATGCGGCGCTCGGATATTCGAAAGAGAGCGGCATCCCGTATGGGGTCGGGTTCATCAAAAACCGTTATATCGGGCGCACCTTCATCCAGCCGACCCAGGGGCAGCGGGAAAATTCAGTGCGCATCAAGCTGAACGTCATCGCCGAAACAGTGCGGGATAAACGGGTGGTCCTGATCGATGATTCGATCGTGCGCGGGACAACCTGTGTGCATATCATCCGCCTGCTGCGGGAAGCCGGGGCAAAAGAGGTGCATTTTGCCGTTTCGGCGCCGCCGTTTATCAATCCCTGCTTCTTCGGGACGGATATCGACAGCCGGGACAAGCTGATTGCCTGCAAGATGAGCATCCCGGAGATCGCAAAACATATCGGGGTGGATTCGCTGACCTATCTGAGCGTAGAAGGGGTCAAAAAGATCGCCGAAGGGGCCAGCTGCGACTTCTGCGTCGGCTGCTTTACCGGCGAATATCCGATCCCGGTGCCGGATGGGGTGCAGAAGGATAAATTTGAATCAAAAATCAAAAAGAGCGGCAAGCGGGAGGGAAGCGAAGATGCAAAATAGCTTTTCCGAGTCGTATAAAGCTGCGGGCGTGGACGTGACCGCAGGGTATAAGGCTGTAGAACTGATGAAGCAGCATGTGGCGCGCACGATGGCCGGCAGCAAAATGCTCGGCGGGATCGGCGGGTTTGGCGGCCTTTTGGAACTGGATCTTTCCGGGATGAAAAACCCGGTGCTTTGCGCCGGGACCGATGGGGTCGGGACCAAACTCAAACTTGCCTTTTTAATGGACAAGCACGACACTGTGGGCATTGACTGTGTGGCAATGTGCGTCAACGACATCATCTGCTGCGGGGCGAAACCGCTGCTGTTCCTGGATTATATCGCATGCGGGAAAAATATCCCGGAAAAGATTGCAACCATTGTTTCCGGTGTGGCAGAGGGCTGTGTACAGGCTGGATGCGTCCTGAATGGCGGAGAAACGGCTGAAATGCCGGGATTTTATCCCGAGGACGAATATGACCTGGCAGGCTTTTCGGTCGGCGCGGTGGATAAATCCCGCGTGTTGGACAGCGGCCGGGTACGGCCGGGGGATGTGGTCGTCGGGCTGGCTTCGAGCGGCGTCCATTCCAACGGGTTTTCGCTGGTGCGCAAGGTCTTTAAAGTGGAAGAACCCGGCGTATTGAGCCATCGTTATGCCGATCTCGGGACAACGCTCGGCGAAGCGCTGCTGACCCCCACAAAGATTTATGTCAAACCGGTTCTGGCGGTGCTGGATGCGGTGGATGTAAAATCCATTTCACACATCACCGGCGGCGGTTTTTATGAGAACATACCGCGCGCGCTGCCGGAGGGCTGCCGGGCGGTGATTGAAAAACGGCACACCGGCGCGCCGCTCTTTGACATGATTGCAAAAGCGGGGGATATCCCGGAGCGGGACATGTATAACACCTTTAATATGGGTATCGGCATGATGCTGGTGGTGGGCAATGCCGATGCGCAGAAGACGGTCGATATCCTCAATGGCTGCGGGGAAAAAGCGGCTGTGATCGGGCATATCGCAAAAGGCGAAAAAGGTGTGGAATTATGCTGAAACGGATTGTAGTGCTGGTATCGGGCGGCGGGACCAACCTGCAGGCACTGATCGACGCGCAGGCGCGGGGGGAACTGGGCGGCGGGCAGATCGTCCGGGTCATCAGTTCCAAAGAAGGCGTTTATGCGCTTGAACGGGCGCGTTTGGCCGGTATCCCGGGGGAAGTGGTTGCGCGCAAGGCTTACCCGGATGGGCAGGCGTTTGATGTGGCGCTGCTGGAAGCGCTAGAAGGCGCAGAACCGGATTTGATCGTGTTGGCCGGTTTCCTTTGCGTGCTGGGTAAAGCGATCATCCAGCGGTACCCGCAGCAGATCATCAATGTGCATCCGTCGCTGATCCCGTCCTTCTGCGGGAATGGGTTTTATGGCCTGCGGGTGCATCAGGCTGCGCTTGATTACGGTGTCAAGGTGACCGGCGCGACGGTGCATTTTGTCAATGAGATCACCGACGGCGGGAAAATCATCCTGCAAAAAGCGGTGGGGATCGATGCGGGGGATACGCCGGAAAGTTTGCAGAAAAAGGTGATGGAGCAGGCGGAATGGAAAATCCTGCCCGAAGCAGTCCGTTTGTTCTGTGAAGGAAAGCTTGATTTGGAGAGGAGCCGGTAAAAATGAGAAAGGAACAGCTGGGCGCACTGCTGCGCAACAACAGCTATCCGGGACGTGGGATCGTGGTCGGCAAGCATGCCGATGGCAAACATGCGGTCGTCATCTATTTTATTATGGGCCGCAGTGAAAACAGCCGGAACCGGGTGTTTGTGGAGGATGGCGAAGGCATCCGTACCCAGGCGTTTGATCCGGCAAAACTGACCGACCCGAGTTTGATTATTTATCATCCGGTGCGTGTGCTGGGGAAAACGACCATCGTGACCAACGGCGACCAGACCGATACCATTTATGATTTCCTGAAAGATGGCAAGTCGTTTGCCGACGCGCTGCACACCCGCACCTTTGAACCGGACCCGCCCAACTATACCCCGCGCATTTCCGGTTTGGTTTCGCTGGAAGACGGGTTTTGCTACCGCCTGTCCATCCTGAAAAGCGCATGCGGCAACCCGGACAGCGTACAGCGGTTCTTTTTCAAATATGATGCGCCGGTCGCGGGCGAAGGGCATTTTATCCATACCTATCGCTGCGACGGAAACCCGATCCCGTCCTTTGAAGGCGAGCCCCAGCTGGTGGAGCTGCGCGGGGATATCGACAGCCTGATTATGGATACCTGGGACAGCCTGCACAAGGACAACAAAGTTTCCCTGTTTGTGCGGTATATCGATCTCGCAACCGCAAACTATGAAACGCGGATCATAAATAAAAATATTTGAGGAGGCGCGTTATGGCGGAACAATTGGAATTAAAATATGGATGCAACCCCAACCAGAAGCCCGCGCGCATTTTTATGCAGGAAGGGGAACTGCCGGTCACGGTTTTGAACGGAAAACCCGGATATATCAACTTCCTGGATGCGCTGAATTCCTGGCAGCTGGTCAAAGAATTGCGGGAGGCAACCGGTCTTCCGGCTGCGGCGTCGTTTAAGCATGTCAGCCCCGCAGGTGCGGCAGTCGGGCTGCCGTTGAGCGATGTAGAAAAGAAGATTTATTTTGTGGATGACCTGGAACTTTCCCCGGTCGCGAGCGCTTATGCGCGTGCCCGCGGCGCCGACCGGATGAGCAGCTATGGGGATTGGGCCGCCCTTTCGGATATCTGCGATGAACAGACAGCAACCCTGCTCGCCCGTGAGGTATCGGACGGCATCATTGCACCGGGATATACCCCAAAAGCGCTGGAAATTTTAAAGGGTAAGCGCAAAGGCGGGTATAATGTCGTACAGATTGACCCGGATTACCAGCCCGCGCCGGTGGAACATAAGGATGTTTTTGGCGTGACCTTTGAACAAGGACGCAACAGCCTGAAAATCGATGCGGATATGCTTTCCAATATCGTGACCGACTGCAAAACCATGCCGGCGGAAGCCAAACGGGATCTGGTGGTCGCGCTCATTACCCTCAAATATACCCAGTCCAACTCGGTCTGCTATGCGAAAGGCGGCCAGGCGATCGGCGTCGGTGCCGGCCAGCAGAGCCGGATCCATTGCACCCGGCTGGCAGGCAACAAAGCGGATACCTGGTATCTGCGCCAGCATGAAAAGGTGCTTTC
>CALXGW010000080.1 GCA_944387965.1 uncultured Anaerotruncus sp.
ATGATACCTACGCGCAGGATGGATACCTGTGCGATACCCATACGGCGGTGGCGGTAAGCGTCTACCGCGCCTATGCCCAAACGACCGGCGACTGCACGCCGACAGTGATCGCTTCGACTGCCAGCCCGTTCAAATTTGCAGGGACAGTGCTCCCGGCAGCGTTCGGCGTACCGGCGCAGGGGGATGACTTTGGCCTGCTCAGGCAGCTCTCCGAACTTTCCCATCAGGCTGCGCCGGCTGCGTTGGCCGGATTACAGGATAAGGCGGAACGGTTCACCACCGTGGTGGAACCGATGAAAATGAAAGAAGCCGTTTCGGATTGGCTTCGCTGACGGGAGGGGACCGCGTTGAAATATATTGTGATGCTCGGGGACGGGATGGCCGACCGCCCAGCCCCGGAATTGGATGGGAAGACCCCATTGGAACTGGCAAAGAAACCGAACATGGATTTCCTGGCAGCGCATGGGATGGTTGGGATCTGCCGGACGGTGCCGGAAGGGATGCCGCCGGGATCGGACACGGCAAACCTGTCGGTCATGGGGTATGACCCGGCGGTATGCTACAGCGGGCGTTCCCCGCTGGAAGCGGTCAGCATGGGCATCGACCTGCAGCCGGATGATGTGACCTTCCGCTGCAACCTGGTGACCCTGTCGGACGAGGAAAATTATGAGGACTGCACGATGGTGGATTACTGCGCCGGGGATATCTCCACCGAAGAAGCGGCGGAACTGGTCCATTTCCTGGACGCCCAGCTTGGGACCGAGGAGCGCAAGCTGTATGCAGGCATCAGTTACCGGCATTGCCTGGTCATGCACCATGCCCAGACCGGCAGCGACTGCACCCCGCCCCATGATATTTCCCTCAAGCCGATCAAGGAATATCTGCCGAAAGGGCGGTATGGCGAACAGCTGCTTGCGCTGATGAAACGGTCTCGGGAACTGCTGAAAGACCACCCGGTCAACCAGAAGCGGGTCAAAGAGGGCAAAAACCCTGCGACATCCTGCTGGTTCTGGGGGGAAGGGACCAAACCGGCGCTCGAATCCTTCCGGAAAAAATTCGGCGTACGCGGCGGTGTGATCTCGGCGGTGGACCTCATCAAAGGGATTGGTATCTGCGCCGGGCTCAAGAGCGTGGATGTACCGGGGGCGACCGGGTATATCGACACCAATTTCCGGGGAAAAGCAGAAGCTGCCTGGGGGCTCTTGCAGGACGGCTGCGATATGGTATATATCCATGTGGAAGCGCCGGACGAGTGCGGCCACCGGCATGAACCGGAAAATAAGGTGAAATCGATTGAACTGATCGACCGGGAGATTTTGGGCTACCTGATCCCGAAACTGCAGGAATCGGGCGAGCCGTTCTCAATTTTGCTGATGCCCGACCATCCGACCCCGCTGGAAATCCGCACCCATTCGGGCGACCCGGTGCCGTTCGTGCTTTACCGCAGCAATCTGGAACTGCTGCCCCATGCGCCGGCTTACACCGAGAAGCTTGCAGAACAGACCGGCGTCTTCGTCCCGCAGGGGCATCTGATGATGGCGGAACTGCTCGAAAAAAGTTGAGGCGTTTTTTCAAAAAAAGATTGACAAGCCGTATTTGCGATGATATAATAAACGAGCATGATCGATGGATCGTGCTCATATGCGGGTATGGCGGAATTGGCAGACGCGTTAGATTCAGGTTCTAATGGTCGCAAGGCTGTGCAGGTTCAAGTCCTGTTACCCGCACCAAAAATCGGCAAGCACTGTCAGGGGCTTGCCGATTTTTTTATTTTCCGCTCTAAGAGCGGCCATTCCCGGACGGTTGGCCCGTAAAAGCTGTCCGGATATTGGCAAAAAGCGTATAAGGCAATGCCTGCCTGCAAAAAAAATTTCGGTGGAAAAGGGTACACAAATCCGATATAATTAAAAGCGGAAGATCATAAACGCTTTCCCGCAGCGGGAGGCGCAAGCAAGGGATCAGGACGCAGCATTCAAAAATAGGGGGTGGGGATTTTGGAAAGGGTCAAATGCCTGGGACGTTACCAAAAAGGCGTTTTACTGTTTATGATGATAATGGTTTTGGTATTTGCGATACTTTATCCAATTACGATCTTCCGAACGGGCTTCGCGTACAAAAATACCATCCTTACTCCAAAGCATGAAGCCGGCAGTACGGTGTATTCCGGCAAAATCCAGGGGAAACAGGCCAGTTTTACCGTGTTTGCGGATAAGACGGTGCGTTTTCAATATGACGACCAAATATACGGCCCCTACACTGCCCGGGAAGACGCAACCGCCATCCCAAAGGATAGCGGGCTGGGAGATGCGATGGTTGGGATGGAGCTCCGCCAGGGGGAAGAAATCCTTTTTCGCGGAGGGGTATTGAAGGATGGGGATTACCTCTGGCTTTATAACGAAGATGGGAGCATAGGGAATTTTGATATCGCCGTGATAACGGATGGCTGGACCGTTATGGATGGACTGGGAAATGCAGTTGACTCAATGGAGCCTTCTGCTTCCACCATCTTAAATCTGATGAATGATCCCAAGATGACGCATAAAGGGAATGGGCTTTTGTGGTTTGGGGGCGTATTCGTCTGCATAATCACCGCAATCTCCATCCTGTTTGCAGATGAACTGTTCCGCTGGAATTTAGCCTTCCAGATCCGGGATGCCGAACGGGCGGAACCCTCTGACTGGGAGATTGCGACCCGATATATTTCATGGACGGTGTTGCCGGTTATGGCAATGGTGATTTTTATCGCAGGCCTGCAATAGGCAGGATTTGTTTTTGCAGCAGCAATCGCGAAGCCTGTCCCCAGTAAATGCCCATAAAAACTCCCCGGGGATGTACCGGGCGCTGATCTATCGGCAGGTAAAAAATATTTTCCCAACGCATCACAGGCGGATCTGGAAACGGTGCTGGGATAAGCGGGAATCCTGTTAGAGGCACAAAATATGCAGGAAAATCAAAACGCCCGGAGAATGCAGAAATACTGCGATCCCCGGGCGTTTTTGTTCACCATTCTCCCTTCCAGACTCGCGCCAGGATGTCCTTAAGCACCAGTATGGCATCGGTATGGTTGTAACCGTAATCCTTTTGCAGCCGGTCCAGCATCTGCCGCAGCGCAGGCGCATAATCGCTGATCCGCACTGTTTTATGGTAGCTTGCCAGGATCGGGTATTTTTTGCTCCAGACCCGGTTCCAATCGATTTTTGCCTGTGCTTCTTCACGCACGCTGTCGATCATCTCCTG
>CALXGW010000081.1 GCA_944387965.1 uncultured Anaerotruncus sp.
ATCCTCAGCTGAGATTCATAGAATGCTGTCGGCCGATTTGCTCAAGATCACCAAGGGCCTGCACGACCGTAACGTTGTTACAACTGAAAGTCAGATTGATAAGGTCTTTCAGTTTTTCAAGGCCATGTGCATCTGCCATTCCTTGAAAGGCAGCCAGCTCCCTATGGTCGAAACTTTCCAATCTCTTTGCCAGATAGTCAAGCTCATCGATATTGACAAGCATACCTTGAAGGCGTTGGAGAAAGGGCGGACCGTTTTCGATGCCGATGACCCAACAGTCATCGTCGAGCGTGTCGCCGATCTCCATCTGCTGCAGCAGTCCAAGAGAGTGGTCATATTCTTTCCTGGGGATAGGCAGTGGGATAGTGACCTCACCGTAACTTGGTCGATTTGCGTTTCCGATAATTACGTTCAATATTTTCACCTCCGTTTTAACTACAAACAATATCTGTAACCCTGTGTAAAAGGAATACCGATATCCAACAAACTTATGCGTTGATTTTTGACCTGAATTGTCGAGCTTCTATGGCCTCCATGTCGGTTCTCAGACATGTATCTTGTTTGCTGTCGCAGCACACAAAACCTACTCTTGGGTATGGACAGTCCTGACATCTGAAGGGGATAGGGATGTCCCGCCAGCATGTTTGCTTTTTCCATCTCCACCTGTTAGCGTCTTTTCTATTGATGATGTTCACCTCCTATTGAACGCAAAAAAACGCCGACACTTTGCAAATTTGCTTGCACAATGTCGGCGCTTATATGTGTGTTGGTTCGTTTTCATGGAAAATAAAAAGCGATAGATGCCTGATTGTAAAATACAGACATTCTACCGCGATTTTTTATAAATTGGAGCTGTGTACGGGTTCGAACCACGCCAGTTGCTCGAAAAAGGCGTTTGGCATCTCCTGTTCAACCTTTATTTTTTGGAGGTGAAAAAACCCCGAAAAACGGCGATACCATCGGCTTTTTTGCCGATGGTATCTAAACCGTTCACGAATTATGGCTGGGCCAGCTGGATTCGAACCAGCGAATGCAGCAGTCAAAGTGCTGTGTCTTACCGCTTGACGATAGCCCAATAAAGTAAATCCCCCGTCCGGGATTGGCGGGGAATTTCATATGGGGTGGGTAATGAGACTCGAACTCACGGCCTCCAGAGCCACAATCTGGCGCTCTAACCAACTGAGCTATACCCACCATCTGGCGGAGATGGAGAGATTCGAACTCTCGAGGAGCTTTTGACCCCTACACGATTTCCAGTCGTGCGCCCTCGACCAACTAGGCGACATCTCCAGATTCATATTACTTCGTAACCGAAGACTTAACTATTATATAATAGCCATTTCAGAATGTCAATAGTTATTTTTGAAAATGTACAAATATTGCCAATATCCGGCAGCATTGGCCCCCTTCCATATCTGCTGGCATAGGCAAAACGTATTTTCTGCACAAATATATCTGTTATGCCGTCGTTTTGGGGTCACCGGTGCATTTGTACACGGATATATTTGCGCTCCCGCAGCAGCGCAGCGATCCAGGCGATTCCCAACATCGTATCAAGGAATGTGCCGATCACGACAAAATCCAAAAATACAGCTTCGATCCTGGTCGACAGCCGCATAAAAAACAGGTTGAACAGCGCTGCCACCGCCAGCACCCCATAGTAAACCAAAAGATCCCTTTGTTTGATCGGTCTGATGATCCGCTTGCAGATCAGGATCACACCTAAAAGAACGACCACACCGCAAACCACATATACCACGACCGGCAACCGTTCTATATCATTGGAAAGCATGATCGCCAGCCCCGCAAATTTACCAGCTGTAATAACTGCTGCGAACCAGAATGCAATTTTTTTCAGCAAATGCACTCCTCCTTACATTATCAATCGTATACAAGGTAACTTCTGTCCCTATTCCCTGCACAAAAACTTTCATGGGATCCGCTTTATATCAGGGGCGTATCTGACGGTCATACTTCGTCCGGTTCATCCAAAAGCGCGCCCAGGCTCTCATAACTGCCGGTCAAAAGCGCAATGACCCCCTTATAAATCACCATCGGATTTTCCCAGAAACGCTCCTGCACTTTCCGGCAATTTTCCCTGTCCGGCAGCAGCAATGTGATCGAGAGCAGATCGCTTCCGATATCATGCAGGGTCAGCGTCAGCAGATACCCGTCCTCCACCTTTTTTACCGATGTCTCATGATGGGCACGCTGATCCTTCCTTGCAAATCCCTCTTTGGCAGCTTCCACCGCTTTCTCCCGGATCGAACGCGGAAGGTTGCGTTCGAAGGAAACCGCTGTGCTTTCCCCCAGTTCGGTATTTCGGTAGCATGCTTCCCCCTGCTGCTTTTCAATGGTGATATGCCCGCTTTGTACCAACCCGGCTGCCGCATTTGCCGATTCAAAATAGTTGGCAATCCCTTCTGCCGTCAACAGCTCCATCATCATGGAAACCGGTATCGGGCGCTGCACATGGTAAAGAACATAACAGATCAATATCTTGATTTCATAATCTGCCGTTAGGCCGCCTGGTTTTACACCGGCACGGAATACGTCCCCCATGTCTACCCTTCTCTCTGAATTTCCTGTAAAAGGCAGGGTTCCCGGCGTTTTCAGGACGCCGGGACAGCCTGTATCGACTGCCCCTTTTTTATATCATACATGATTTCTTCAAAAAAAGCAAAACTTATGTGTCAAATCTTGAAAATAACTGCCGATCCATATCCAAAATATACCTGCTTGGCGGTTGGGCAGCAATCCGTCTATGATAAAATAAAATAAAAAATCTGCTGGCCTTTGTGTACGATTCATGATATAATGATTCTGTTTCATCTTTCTATCGGTGATGGTGTAAAAAATGTGGTTGCCCGTGCGGCGGACGCGGCTGACCCTGTATTGGATATCCGCCGCCCGATCCGGCATATTGCCCAGGGAATCCCAATGAAGGTTGTGATGATGTGAAAGACGCGAGCCCCTTTAAACCTTTTATCCCCGCGGAAAAGGTCATCCCGGAAATAACTTTCACTTCCGTATTGCTTGGATGCCTTTTATCTGTCATTTTTGGTGCGGCCAACGCATATTTGGGCCTGCGCGTAGGCCTGACCATTTCTGCTTCTATCCCCGCAGCAGTGATTTCAATGGGGATCGTGCGCATGATCCTGAAAAAAAATTCCATTTTGGAAAATAATATGGTGCAAACCATCGGTTCCGCCGGGGAATCGGTGGCGGCGGGGGCGATTTTTACCCTGCCGGCATTGTTTATGTGGTGCCAGGAATGGGGATTGGAAAGCCCTTCGCTTATTTCGATTGCAGTGATTGCCCTTTGCGGCGGCGGGCTTGGGGCACTGTTTATGATTCCACTGCGTCGCGCCCTGATCGTGAATGAGCATGGTTCCCTGCCTTATCCGGAAGGCACCGCCTGCTCCGAAGTCCTGCTTGCGGGCGAGGAAGGCGGATCAAAGGCCGCCACTGTGTTTGCCGGGCTGGGGATCGCCGGGGTTTACAAATTGATTGCAGATGGACTGCAGCTGTTCCCCAGCAAGATCCATTTTGAATTCCATCGTTACCGTGGGGCGGCTGTTGGCGCCGATGTGCTGCCCGCCCTTTTGGGGGTCGGGTATATCTGCGGCCCGCGCATCGCATCTTATATGCTCTGTGGCGGAATTTTGAGCTGGCTGGTCCTCATGCCGCTGATCTCCATCTTCGGTGCGACCGATATTCTGTTCCCGAGCATGGAATCGGTCGCTGCGTTGAGTTCCCAGGAAATTTGGGAACATTATATCAAATATATCGGTGCAGGGGCGCTTGCTGCGGGCGGTGTGATCCGTTTGATCCTGATGCTGCCGCTGTTGCTGCGCACCTTCTGCAAAGCTGTAAAAGGGTATTTTACCAAAGCCCCAGCTGCAAATCTCGCCCGGACCGACCAGGATATCCCTATGTCCACCATTGTGGTCATGATCTGTGCAATCATCCTGGTGTTGTGGATTTCCCCCGCTATCCCTGTGACTCCGATCGGTGCAATCGCGATCGCCCTGCTTGGGTTCTTTTTCACAGCCGTGACCTCACGGCTGGTCGGCCTGATCGGGTCGTCCAACAACCCGATCTCCGGCATCGCGATCTCCACCCTCCTGATCGCGACCTTTGTCCTCAAAGCCGGCGGGCATGTTGGGCAGGACGGGATGTTCCGTGCAATCGCGATCGGCTCGGTCATCTGTATCGCTGCCGCAGTCGCAGGCGATACTTCCCAGGACTTGAAAACCGGTTACATTTTGGGGGCGACCCCCAGGAAGCAGCAGTGGGGCGAACTGATCGGCGTTGCCGTTTCTTCGCTCACCATCGGCGGGACCCTTTATCTGTTCCATGCCGCCTGGGGCTTCGGTGCTGCTGATTCCAATGGATTTGTTACCCTGCCGGCGCCGCAGTCCACTTTGATGAAGATCGTGGTCGAAGGGGTCATGGAAGGGGATCTTCCCTGGGCGCTGATTATTGCCGGCGCTTTATTGGCTGTGGTGGTGTTGATCCTGCGGATCCCGGTTTTGCCATTTGCTGTAGGCTTTTATCTGCCCATCCATCTTTCCGTCACGATCATGATCGGCGGTCTGATCCGCCTGTGGTTGGAAAAGCGGAAGGTGCGCACCGAGCAGGAACGCCGGGACAGCGTTGACAGCGGCCTGCTCTATGCTTCAGGGATGATCGCCGGGGAAGGGATTGTTGGGATCCTGCTGGCTGTATTGGCGATCATCCCCATCGGCGTCACCGCTTCCGGGGAAACGATGATGCTTGCGGATAAGATCAGCCTGTTTGCATGGGTGGATTCCCACCTTGGGAATGCTGCACCGATCGTTTCAGCAATAGCCTTTTTGCTCCTGATTTTAAGCTTGCTAAAATATTCCGCCTGGAAAAACCGGGCTGATATCCAATGACCATGAAAAACAAACAGAATTTCCTTGATCTCATCCCAATAAAAAATCCTGATTTTCTCTGGGGAGAAAATCAGGATGGGCTTGTGACGGTTACCATGCTGCATACCGGTTTTTTTGACCGTATTGCGCAAGATATCTTCCATAAGCCGCCTTATTCCCGGATTGACCTGGATATCTATGGCAGCTTTATTTGGAAGCAGATCGACGGCGACCGGTCGGTCCATGCGATCGCCATGCTTTTCCGGGACGCTTTTGGCGAGGAAGCGGAACCGCTTTTCCCGCGGATCGTGCAGTTTTTCGGTATATTGAAAACGCAGCGGTTTATTTCCTGGAAAAAATGATGTGCTCTTTTTTGGCTATGCTTGGCCAGGTATCCTTACGGATGCCTGGCTTTTGTCATTTTCCCAGTTCCCGCCAGACCGGCTGTATCTGCCGCCCTTGTAAAGCGGCTTCGATCGCAGGGATTACACAGTCAAAATGTGCAACTGCCGAAGCCGGTTTATTTTTCGGGTCGTCCTGGGACATCGGGACAAAATACACCTGTTTCATATTCATCAGCGCCCCAATATTCCGGGCTGAACCGGATAATGCATCGTTGGTGGATACCGCCAAAATAAGCGGGTTTCCATTCCGCAGGTTGGATTTTGCCGCCATTGTGACCGGCGTATCATTGATCCCGTTGGCCAGCTTGCCCAGCGTATTGCCGGTGCAAGGCACGATGGCCAGCGCGTCCAAAAGGTTTTTGGGCCCGATCGGCTCCACCTGCTCGATGGTATGCCAGATCTTGTTTTGGCAAATCTGTTCAATTTTTTCTTTCCAATCCTCCGCTTTGCCGAAACGGTTGTCGGAACAATAGGAGATGGGCGACAAAATCGGGGTCACTTCATAAATTTCTGCCAATTGTTTGAGGACCGGCAGCACCCGCTCCCAGGTACAAAACGACCCCGTCATGGCAAATCCCAGTTTTTTCTTTCCCATCAACGGCGCCCCCTTTCTTCCAGGCAATTCTGTATGGTGTCAAGTACGATCTCCCCTGCGCTGATCGGGGCAGTCTTTCCCGGAAGGGATAATGCCCAGATGGTCCGGCATCCCAGGGCGCTGGCGGTTTCCCAATCCACGCCGCCCGGTTTCGAGGCAAGGTCGATCAACAATGCATCTTTTTTTAATTTTGCCAATACTTCTTTGGTAAAAATCCGGGCAGGGACGGTATTGAAGATCAGATCGGCAGCCGCTGCCGCTTGTTCCAACCGGTCGATATGTACCGCACGGCAGCCTTCAGCCTGTATATTGGCCAGTTCCCCATACCGCCGGGCAGCGACCGTTACCTTGGCCCCCATGGCGTTGAGGGTACGCATCAAAGATTTCGCGATCCGTCCATGCCCTGCGATCAGGCATTTGCATCCAAAAAGTGCGATCGGCAGTTCCTGGATTGCGATCGAAACGGCTCCTTCTGCAGTAACGACCGCATTTTTGACCGCCATTTCCTCCCGTTCCAGGTAATCCACCGGTTCGATCCCATATTCCTTGGCCAACGTATAGATCTCACTGCTGATCTTGCCCCCGAAGACCTGTGCTTCCCGGGAAATATGGGAAAAACAGTCCCGCAGATCGCCCTTTTTTTCAGAAAACGGCGCATTGATTTCCAACCCTTCCACCGTCATTGGCAAGGGAAAGACCACTACGTCGCAAAGCGGCAGCACGGCTTCCGGTTTACCGATCCGCACCAGCTTGCGGTCAAGCGTATCATTTTTTTCCAAAAACAGCGCATATACCTTTTTTCCTCGCCTGGCCAGGCAATTTGCCAGGTGTGCCTGCCGCAGATCGCCGCCAATCACTGCGAACGTCTTATATTCCATCATAAAAATAACCCCCATCGGATGTTAGCATCTATTTGCCGATGCTCTATCCTATGAGGGTTTTGGCATTTGGGTGATTAGCGCTTTGGATCTCATTTGCGCATACGCACCCGTATTTTATAAGAATGTTTTTCGTCCACATTGACACGTTTTTTGTAAGTAGCGCCTTTTCGCCTGCCATTGCGGCGCCAGTATTTCGCCCGCAGGCATGCGCGCAGCACCATCAGCAGCAGGAACACCGCTCCCACAGCTGCGCCGGCCGGCCACATGATCCGTTTGAGCCATTCCGCCACCTGCCCGAGCCGTTCCTGCCATTGCGGTTCCTGTGCTTCCTCTTCGGCCGGGACGCTGGTTTCTACAGCGGGCATGATCTTTTCCAGCTGGATGGCCGCCACATTGGTATCCATAAAAGCTTTCGCGCTGTCAGGCGCTGTGATCCGCAGGATATGCGCGTCATCCACATCCATTTTCAGGTCTTCCCGGCTGACAGCGTCAGGCAGCAGGATCTGCGCATCTGTTTGGGCTGCAAATTCCCCCTGCGAATCCTGCACACCCGGCAATTCTTCCTTTGGCAGAGTCACCCGTTTAAAATTATCATAACCATAATCCAACAGGGCGGTAGAATCCTTAAATTCTGCGTCCACCGTCCCGGACGCCCGCAGCACCACACAGATCAATGTGACGCCATCCCGCTCGGCAATGGTAATCAGCGTTTTCCCCGCTTCTTCTGTCCAGCCGGTCTTTCCTGCAAATGCACCCGGATAAGTGTCATTCAGGCAGAACATATATTGACGGTTGTTGAGTTTGCGGGTTTCAGGCTGCAAATTGGTTGGCGGGATCTCATAATATTCGGTACCTGCAAGCTGGCGGAACTGCGGATATTCCATCGCCGCTTTGGTAATCAGGCCCAGGTCATAGGCCGTGGTGTAATGTCCCGGATCGGGCAAACCATTGGCATTGGTAAAATGGGTGTTGACCGCCCCGATTTCCTTTGCCTTGTCGTTCATCCAGCCGGCAAATGCCTGGATGGACCCAGCCAGATGGATCGCCACTGCATTGGCCGCATCATTTGCCGATTCAACCATCATCGCATAGGTTAGCTGCTCAAGGATCAGCTGTTCGCCATAAGTCAACGCGATATGGGTCGTGGAACGCGGGACCGTGTCGATCGCTTCAGCGGTGGCGGTCACCAGATCCGCCGGGTCCCCTTTTTCCATCGCCAAAAGGCAGGTCATCACCTTGGTGAGGCTGGCAGGATACATGGTCGTATCCTTATTTTTCCCATATATGACCTGTCCGGTATCGGCATCCATCAAAACGGCGGCGTCGGAATATAGGGATGGCGGCCGGATGCCCGGCGTACCTTCCTGTGCTGCCGTTGGGAATGACAAACCAAAAAGCAGCAAAAAAGCTGTGAAAACTGCTGTCCATCTGCGCATATCTTTCTCCCTGTAAACCCATTTGCAAAGCACGGCGCGCTGCGGCCTTTCCTGCAGAGGATCCCCTTTCCCGCGCAACGCTGCCTGCTGTTATTTTACAGGATTGCAGCCTATTTTTCAAGCGTGCCTGCTTTCCTTTTTCTGTACCCTGCCGTTTTCATCACATCCCGAGGAAAACTTCCTGCACTTTTATTGACAGAATCACACATATTTTTTATAATGATGTAAGTTGGTGCCGTATCTGTTAAAGGAAGGATGACGCCGCCTTGATGGATCGTGCTGGATGCCTGTATGGGTGCGGTTATTTTTGCTCAAACACTTCCCCTGTTCCCATCCTGGTCAAGGCACCCCATTTCCGCGGAGGATTGTAATGGAAATAGAAAAGAAAAAAATATTTATCATCAACTGCGCTTATTTCGGAATCCTGGCACTGTTTGCATTTTTTATTTTAAAATATTGCCTGCCAATGCTCTCCCCGTTCGTAGCAGCGTTCCTGATCGCTTACCTGCTCAGGCGGCCGATCCGTTTTTTAGCGCGGAAAACCCATATCAGCCAGAAAATCTGTGCCATTTTTGTTGTGTTGGTTTTCTATGGCATTATTTTCCTACTGCTTTTTTTGCTCGGCGCAAAGACCTTTTCTGCCACAAAACCGTTTATCATGAGCCTCCCATCGGTGTATGCCCTGCATATTCAGCCGGTTTTGCTCGGCATTTTCAGCAATATTGAAGCATCCGTCCTGCAAATGGATCCTTCCCTACTGGCTGCATTGGAAGAAATGTGGAACCATTTCGTACAGTCAATTGGGCAGATGGTTTCCAGCCTTTCAGTATGGATGATGGGCCTGATTTCCGGTTTTGCAACCTTTTTGCCCGGCCTTTTTATCAAATTGCTGCTGATGTTTATCTCTTCTTTTTTCATCGCAGCCGATTATGAGCTGATTATCGGCTTTTTTATGCGGCAGCTGAACGGAAGATCCCGGGAAATGTTCATCCTCATCAAAGAATATATTGTTGATACCTTGTTTGTATGTATCCGTTCCTATGCGCTGATTATGAGCATCACTTTTGTGGAACTTTCCATCGGGTTAAGCCTGATCGGCATTAAAAATGCCATCCTGATCGCTTTATCCATTGCCATTTTTGATATCCTGCCGGTCCTGGGCACCGGAGGGATCATGATCCCCTGGGCAGTCATTGAGGTGCTGCAGAAAAATTATGCGCTCGCCTTGGGGCTTTTGATCGTTTACATCGCAGTCACCGTGATACGCAACATCCTGGAACCCAAAATTGTTGGCAGCCGTATCGGTCTGCATCCGGTCCTTACCCTTGCAAGCATGTTTGTCGGCGCGCAGCTTTTCGGGGTTCTGGGGTTATTCGGCTTCCCGATCGTGCTCTCCCTGCTTCGTCACCTCAATGAAAATGGGAAAATCAAACTCTACCGTGCGACTGTACAAGGGAAAAAAGAGCCCTGAATGGCAAGAGGCATCCATAAAAATTATAGATCACGCATAAAAACGGACAATCGGCCGGATCGTCCGTTTTTTGTATATGGATTCCTTGGATGGCCATGCCGTTTGTCTGTCCGGCCAAAGCATCTTCGTGGAAAGGAGTCCTTCTGGATGTGCAAAAGGAGCCGTTTTTTTGCGGCGCTGGCAGCAGCCTGCCTTTTGCTGGCCGGCTGCGCGCCAAAGCAGGATGTTCCGGATGTTTCCGCCGCGCCCGCGCCGGCAGACAGTGAACCCGCTGCGGATATCTCCAAGCCCGCCGACGCCGCGTCGGATAATATATCCGCCCCGGGACAGGCCGGGGAATGCAATTATGAGGAATCTGTCAACCAGCTTGGGCCGCTGCTTGGCACGACCAGTTGGCAGGACCCTTCAGAGATACAGCCATCCAAATATATCCTGTGGTATGGTTACCGTATGCAGGAGCGATCCGACCTGGGCCAATATTTTGACGAAGACTTGGGGTGCGCCTGTTTTCCGGCTGAGGAACTGGAAACAGAAATAACGGCATATTTTGACGTGGATACCAGCCATCTGCGGTCCGACCCTGCGCTGTTTTCAGAATCCGACGGGGTATATCTCCTGCCAACCGCTTTGGCCCCGTTGTCGGAAAAAGAGGTGGAGATCACCGGCCTGGCTGAAAACGGGACGTCGGCCCAGATCAGCTTTACGCTGCACTTTCCACAATCCGGCGATTCTGAAGAAATCATCCTGACGCTGGAAAAAACAGCGGACGGCTATCATTACCAGTCTTATATCTGCCAATAACGCGCAGTTTCACCACCCGTGCCATGCGGCAAAGGGGGCCTGAAAGATCATTTTGGGGAGGTATGACAAATGTCATATGAACGTGTGAAGGAATATTTTGAAAAAGCCGGCCTTGGCCAGCGGGTCATGCATTTTGAAAAATCCAGCGCCACCGTGGAAGAAGCCGCTGTAGCAGTCGGCTGCGAACCCAAACAGATTGCAAAAACGCTTTCCTTCCTGCTGGGCACACAGCCGATCCTGATCGTTGCCGCCGGGGACGCAAAGGTGGACAATAAGAAATTCAAGGCGTCATTCCACCAAAAAGCCAAAATGATCCCCTGGGATGCAGTGGAAAATTGCGTGGGGCATCTGCCGGGCGGGGTTTGCCCGTTTGTCATCAAACAGGGGGTCGCCGTATATCTTGACCGCTCGCTTCAGCGCTTCGAAACAGTCTATCCGGCAGCGGGCGACAGCCACAGCGCAGTCAAGTTGTCTATCCCGGAATTGGAGCTCTATTCTGGATCTTCCGGCTGGGTGGATGTATGCACCGGCTGGGGTGGGGAAAACGCCGTTATCTGGACAGAGGAATAAAACATAGCCCTCCGAATCCAATCGTTCGGAGGGCTTTTTTCAGTATCCTCTTTTTTTCAGATCCGCTGCCAGGGAAACATAAAATTCCCGCACATCGAATCCCCGGATATTTTCCCGGTTCAGATCGATCATGTCCCCATGTGAGATGCCCCGCTTATCCTTCGGTTCAGCCAGCGTAAAACGGCTGCCCCAGCGGGCGGATTCCACCGAAACCAGCCCATCGTTTTTGCCGTCGAACCGTTTGACCAGCGGGTAACTGATATTCAGCGGAAATTTCCCACTGCGCGCCTTTTTGCAGTAGGACATCACGCTTTCATAAAGGATGCCCGGCGCATCCGGCAGCTGTTCATTGCGTTGCGCACATTTTGATCCGGTCAGGTCATTCACTGCCGCCAAAAAGTCCGGCGACGGGTCCCCGCATTTCTTCAGCGTGGTATTGTATGTCTGGGCGATCGCTTCCCGCGCTTTTTGCGGGATCTTATCCAGCAAGTATTCCGCAAACAGGCATCCGCGGTGCGGGGTGTTTATGGTGGTGAGCGACGCCACATATTCAGCCGCGCCAAACCAGGAGATCGCAGCCCGGCTGTCCAGCCCGCCTTTGGAATGGGCAATGATATTGAGCTTTCCACAACCGGTTTCCTCTGTGATCCGGCGGATCCTCTCCGCCAGTTCGCGCCCGCAGCTTTCCACCGAAGCCGCAGACTGCTGCTCGCCATAATAGATCACAGCGCCATTTTTTTGTAGTTCTTTCGGGATCCTGCCCCAATAATTCAGGTACCGGAAGTCCCGGAAAAACACCCCATGCACCAGCAAGATGGGATATTTCGTGCGGCAGACCTCATTTTCAGCGCGGGCAGCGTCCAACTCCCACTTTTCGGTTTCCACTTCGATCTCATCGCTGACAATGCGGATCATTTTTCCCAAAAAGTAAAGGTTCAGCCCCGGTATCCAGCCAAACAGCACCGCCAATACCCGGTTTTTCAGCCCCAATTGGACCGAAACAAAAAAGATGCGCAGCATCCCGTTCCAAAAAAGTACTGCTTCCGCCAGCACGGCTGTAAGCAGTCCCAGCAGCCATTGGGTCAATATCGCTCCCGAAGCCAGCCCCTGCCATGGCAGCAACCGGGTCACTGCCTCAGCCGCAGCCACAGCCTGGATCACGACTGTGATCGCCAAACTTAACAGGAACAGCCGCAGCAATTCACAGCCGCTCGAGAGGATACGGATCTCCCGCGTCGGCTCGTCCCTGCGTTTTGGGGAAATGCCGATCAATAAAAAAACTGCGGCGAACAGGAACCCCATGCCGGCACGTATTGCAATCCCCGGCGTAAGATTCGCTGTTTTGAGCAGAAAAAGGATGGAAAGCCAATTCACGCCCACCCCAAGCGCCAACCCCGAGCAAATACGCCTGCCCATTTTATTCTCATCCCCCTGCCTGTCCCCTAATTTCGGAAATCATTGTCCTGGACATAAAAACGCTTTTATTTATTATTATACAACGGATAACCTCCAATGGGAATATCCGAAAAGATTTGGTTCTTCCAAGGCCGTATCAAAATTCATTTTGCGCCGCAATCCGATATAAAAATACGATATTTTTATATCGCAACCGCAGGTTGCGTCCCGGCTGGTTGCCAAAACCGCGTCAAACCGGTATGATAAAGGCAGGCAGGAGGCGGTCATCATGACATTGGGCGAAAAAATTAAAATTCACCGGCAAGCTGCCGGGCTGTCACAGGAAAAGATAGCCGAATTGGTGGGCGTCAGCCGGCAGGCGGTGGCGAAATGGGAATCCGATCGTTCGGCCCCCACCACCAGCAATCTGTTGAAACTGGCCGGGATTCTTGGGATTTCCATCGATGTGCTGTTGGATCAGGGCCACAGCCCGGAACCGGCCACAGCAGAACAGGTCTGCCAGCTTTATAAAAAAGAACAGGAAACTGTGCGCATCCAACGGGCCCGCAGGATAAAACAGCGCCTTTGCTTTGCTGCTTTGATCGCCTGCGCCTATCTGGCGATTTACCTTGCCGGCAGGTTCCTTTGGTGCGGCCTGGACGGAAGCAGTTTCCTCGGCTGGCTTTGGTTGGCGCCGCCTTCCGGGCCGCACAGCTATCTGTACGGCTGGCTGCTCAGCAGCAACCTGTTTTGGTGGGCGATGGCGATATCCGTTTTTGCCGCTTTATGCGGGAAGGATAAATTTTCCCTTACGACGCTGGCGGCGTTTCTTTTGGGGCTGGTGTCCGGGATGATATTCGGCCCGAACCCCGCCGGGGCGCCTTATGGGCAGGGGCACTACGGATGGGCGATTTGGGGATGTATTTACCTGTTGTCCATGGTGGTTGGGACGATTTTGGAAAAGAGAATCAAAAAAGATGTTTGGGAAGTATTTTGCCCAAAAAAGCCATAATGGTTTCGTTTGGCTTTTTCCAGGCCGCTTTCCGGCAGCTTTTGCGCTGATACAAAAAACAGCCTGTGGATCGTATTTCCACAAGCTGTTTTTTATCTTCCAAAAGCGATCGCTGCCGTACCGCTTCCCTGCCCTGTGTCAGGATGTGGGGAAGCTTTGTCCCTGGTTTTCATCCATATGCGCATATTCCTGCAATGCAATATGTTCCCGGTAAGCATCCAGGATCTTGCTTTCGATCATCTTCCTGGCCTCACTGGTGATTGGATGGGTAATATCACGGAAGGAGCCATTGTCGTCCCTGCGGCTCGGCATGGCGACAAACAGCCGTTCCGGCCCTTCAATCACTTTGATATCATGGATTGCAAGTTCCCCATCGACTGTGATCGAAACCAATGCCCGCAACCGGTTATCCTGATAAGTCCTGCGAATTTTTACATCGGTAATCTGCATGCCGTATTTCCTCCTGATTTGATGTCAAACATAGTATGAAGCAAACCGGTAAAATTTATTCGCAAATTGGCTTTGTCTTGCATTTTTCACAAAATAAGCCTATACTACATAAAGTAATCATAGCGCCCATCAGGGAAAACAGCCTTGTCAAAATACAGCTTGCCTTCTCTGATTACTGAAATTCGGGGGTTGAAAACGAATGTTTGATGGCAACATCCTAAAAAATGCAAAACATATCCATTTTATAGGGATCGGCGGTTCGGGCATGTTCCCGCTTGCAGAGATCCTGCATGCCCAGGGATATCAAATTTCCGGCTCGGATAACAATGAAACCGATACTTTGGCCCGGGAACGGGAATTGGGGATCGAAATTTATCCGCTGGGCCAACGCCCGGAAAATATCCAGGGTGCAGACCTGATCGTTTATACTGCCGCAATCATGGACGATAACCCGGAACTGATCGCCGCCCGTGCCAGCGGCATCCCAACCATCGAACGCGCCCAGATGCTCGGGTACCTGACTTCCCGCTATCCTGACTGCTTCTGTGTCTGCGGTACCCATGGAAAAACCACCACAACGGCCATGCTCACACAGATGCTCATGGAGTCCGGGCTCGACCCCACCGTGGTCATCGGCGGGAAACTGCCCCTGCTGGGCGGCAGCGGGCGCGCCGGGAAAACCGGGCTGATGGTGTGCGAAGCGTGCGAATTCCATGACCATTTCCTGGAGCTCTGCCCGGATATTGCCGTTATTTTGAATGTGGATGCCGATCATCTGGAATATTTTAAAACCCTGGAAAATATCATCGCTTCGTTCCATCGCTTTGCACAGATGGCTTCCAAAGCGGTCATCTATAATGCCAGCGACCCGAATACCCGAAAAGCCGTGGCAGGCGTCACCGGCAAAGACCTGATTTCCTTCGGCTGGGATGAAAGCTGCGATTATTCCCCGGCAAATATTGCATTTTCCCAGGGGGCGCAGTCCTCTTTCGATCTGCGCTGCCATGGCCGTACCCTCGCCCGGCTGTCGCTGCACATCCCCGGACGGCACAACATCCTCAATGCGGTAGCGGCGGCGGCCGCCGCTATTTATGCCGGCGTCCCGGTGACAGGCCTTGCGGAACACCTTGCAGGATTCCATGGGGCGGGCCGGCGGTTTGAAATTTTAGGGCGGGTAAACGGCGTGACCATTGCGGACGACTACGCCCATCACCCGGCTGAGATTGCCGTTACCCTGAAGGCGGCCAAAGAGATGGATTTCCATGCGGTTTGGGCAGTCTTCCAACCCTTTACCTATTCCCGCACCAAGATGCTGATGGATGATTTTGTAAAAGCCCTTTCGCTGGCTGACCATGTTGTAATGAGCGAGATCATGGGATCGCGTGAAAAAAATACCGAAGGGGTCTACACCAGCCAGCTCGCTGAAAAAATACCTGGTTCGGTCTGGTTCCCTGCGTTCCCGGAAATTGCGGAATATGTGATGCAGCACGCCGCACCCGGCGATCTGGTCATCACGCTCGGCTGCGGGGACGTCTATAAATGCGCAAAAATGATGCTGAAAAAATAGATCCCGTATGTTTTTATCATCCAATCACAAAACCCTCCTGACCAAAGCGGCTGGCCGGGAGGGTTTTATGCTGAAAAATATACAGGAGCAAGCGTTTGGGCTTATCCGCAGTTGTCACGATTCTTTCTGGATCTTCCTTCTTAATTTACACCCTGCATACGAAGCCAGCACCAGCAAAAGGAACCCTGCGGCATACGCTGGGAATACGGAGGAAAAGCCGGCGGTCAGCCCAAACCCAAGCCGCAGAACCGGCAGGTAAAACAGCTGTGACCATACCCCAACGATGTTGGGCCAATAGCGTCCCAGGATGAGTTCCTGTACCCCTGCCAATATCAAATCTACACATGCCGCCAGATTCAAAAGCAAAACCACCAGCCGGGTGCTTACCCAGTATTTTGCTGCAAAAGAGATGGCCGCCCACAGCAGCAGGGACAAAACCCCGATCCACAAAAACGGCGGCAGGGATTCCGGGTGGTCCATCATCCATCGATTCATGGCGATCCCTGCTGCGAGAGGCAGACAGCCGGTCAATACCAAGGCCGACTGGACAAATGGTTTCATCTATGGGCCCCCTTTCCC
>CALXGW010000082.1 GCA_944387965.1 uncultured Anaerotruncus sp.
CAGCTGCTTCGGTCGCGGTGAAGTATCCGGAATAGATGCCGCCCAGGATGATGACCGGCATGAGCAGCGCCCATTTGGCGTCCCACATGGCATGCAGGGTTCTTTTGATGCTGAATTTTTCCCCAGATCCGAAATGCTTGTTCTTTTTGCTGTAAAAGTAATTGATAAGGATATTTCTGGACCTCATAAAGTTTCGAAGAGTTAATCAAGAGGATCGGGTTTTCCTGCGCATCGCACAGGCCCTGCTGCAAAGCGGTAAACAGGTCGCCCCATGCGATCGGGGTGACCGCTGCGCCCAGCGCTTCCATTGCAGCGATCTGGTACGGATCGCTCATCGTACGCAGTTTCAGCCCCTTCATATCATCCGGGCTCTTGATAAAGCCGGTATTAGAGGTCATGTGGCGGAAACCGGTATCATAGATGGTGAGCAGTTTGATGCCGGTATCTTCCTCAAACTGGGTTGCAATCGTGTTGAACATCTCTTCATCGTCGATGAAGGCGGCATAATCGTCGTCAGACTGGAACAGATAGGGGATGCTGTAGGGGAAGAATGCGTCGGTGTAGTCGCCGTATGTACCGTGCCCGTTCAAATTGAAGTCAAAACCGCCTGTCTGCAGGCCGTTGACAATGTCTTCATTGGAGGAAGCAAGTGCACCGCCCCAGTAAATTTCAACTTTAACATTGCCATTGGTCCTTTTTTCGATTTCGTCACGGAAATAGCAGATCGCTTGTACGTTGGAGTTGGTGTCGAACTGGCTTTCCTGGCTGGAATTTGAGAATTTCAGCACAACGGGCTCAAAATCTTCGACAGAAACTTCTGCCGCAGAAGATGAAGCTTCAGAAGTTTCTGAACCGCCGCAGGCTGTCAGTACGGGCATCAGTGCCAGAGCAAAAACCAACAGGATGATCAGACAATTTCTTTTCATACGCAGCCGTCCACCAATCCGGGAGGCGCTGCGCATGCTCGAAAATGCTGGGATTGTTGAAATTATTCCTGGTGATGGCGCAGTTGTCCGTATGCCGGATACTTCGCTGCTGGAAAAACCGTTTGAAAATTTGGTGACACTCCGGTCGATCCCGGTATCCGACCTGGTGGAATACCGCAAACTGACCGAAATCGCAGTAGCCGGCTGGGCAGCGCAAAGAAGGTCGGAAGAGGATCTCAAGCAGCTGATGCAGTGCATTGTAACTGCGGAGGAAATCATGGATCGTGACCCGGACGCTTTTTTTGAGCAGGATATCAAATTCCATCAGACTATCGCCGCATCTTCACGGAACCAGATTGCCCCGATCTTTTGCCGGATGATTTATAGCATGATCGGCGATGTACTGCTTAAGGCTTACCTCAAAAAAACTGAGCTTGCACGTGTGAATATGTGTAAGGAGATCATCTGTATCCACCGGCTGCTTTACGCTGCGATTTATGAAAAGAATGTGGAGCAGGTCAAAAAAGTCATGGAGATCCATCTGGATGCGTTTACCCTGGCGGGCAACCGGCTGCTTGATAAATAAGGGTTTATGCCAATTAGGGGAATCACGATAAAAGCCTGGGACGGTAAAGATTGGCTGCATTGGGCTGGCTGCCGGCTGAAAATCCCGTACCTGTGAAAAAATAAAAACGCGCTGGGAGGCGTCCGCAGATGCAGACGCCTCCCAGCGCTTTGTGTTATGAAAGGAGTAAGGCAGAATAGGCCGCCCAAACATGGGCGGGAAATAGCGGCGAAAAGCCGTGAAATCTATCCCTCCGGGCAGAGGAAATAGAGGAAATAAGCGATGGCCAGCAGGTCGGCGCATCCGCCCGGACTGAGGTTTTTTTCGGTCAGCTGGGCGTCAAAAGCGGCCAGGTCTTCCCGCAGATGCACAGAGGTGGAAAGCCGGCGGGCCGTTTCCATGACCTGTTTGAGTCCATCCGCCCCGCCCCGGTGGAGCAGGTTGGTGTCCTCTGCAGTGGAGAGCAGGTGTAACAATGCCCGCAGCCCGCTCTCTTCGCTGCCGCCTCCCTTTTGCAGGATGGAAAAGGCGGCGCCGGCGGCATTCGGGAAGCCGTTGGCCGCTTCGGCGCGCACGCCGCGCGCGCCATACTGCAAAAAGGCACGTTGGCCGTGGGTGGCGGGCAGGTTTTCCCCGGGCGTAAGGCCGGCAAGGGCGCATTGCGCCAGTTCCTGGCAATTATGCAGCAGGGCGTCCAGCGGGATCGCAGGGACGCCGGCCCTGTCGGGATGCGGGTCGTGCAGGATGGTCTGCCCCAGCAGCCGTCCGGCCGCCAGGCAGAGCAGCCCCAGCGAAAAAATCAGGCCCTTGTGGGTATTGACCCCACCGGTAGCGGCAAACATGGCGTTTTCCGCCATCAGGCCGAGCGATTGGGCGCAACGGAAAAGCGCCGGGACGGGGGTGCTTTGCTGCCGGCATCCAACCAGGACAAATTTGCGGAAATAAGGCGTCAGGACGGCGGCGCTGTCCAAAAAGGTAAAGAAATCCATATCCTGATGCGCGCCGCTGTTCGCCCGGTCCACCAAGCCCGGTTTCGGGGTGGCGGACACCTCGTACAGCAGCGCCCTGAGGGCCGCTGTGGCGACATGGTCGGCATACAGGTGCGCAAAACAGTTTTTCATCAGCAGGATGGCATGCCGCTGCAGATGCTCGACCGAATGGGTGCGGCTGCGCGCGCAGCCGGCTGACGGCGCGCCGCAGATCATGCAGCCGCGTTCCGGAAGCCCGATCTGGGTACGGGAAACCTTTGCCCCGTCCGGACCGAGCAGGTCGATGTCAAACAAGCGCCCCACGGGGGCAGTTTCTTCAATGGCGCAGAGCAGGGCTTTCAGCTGCAGCAGATCCCCCTCGACGACATAATAGGCACAGCAGCCGGTATCCGCCTGCTCGGTATCGGTATACAGCATCGGGACGCCGTTTTGCCTGAGCTGGCCTTCAATCAGCTGCTTGCCGTAGAAAAACGTTTTGGCAGCAAGCGGGTAATATTTATACGGCCCGGCCAGGTTCAGGGTGAAGCAGATCAGCGGACGTTGGTAGCGATGCAGCAGTTCCGCCTGCTTTTGCACCCGCAGGTCACGCGCTGCAAGCATCTGTTCCAGGCTGACCGGGTTCCCCCATTTGGCGATATCATCCATTGGGGAAGCCCTCCTTCAGATAGCGGTAGGTGGTTTCCGGCACCAGCCGGCGCAGTTCTTCCAGTTTCCCTTCGGCGAGCAGCGCCCGCACCCGGCTGGCGCTGACTGCCTGGCCGTCCTGCGCGAAACGGGTCAGTTCCGCCACTTCGATCCCATGCGCAGGCAGGATCGCCTTCATCTGCTGGTTATACCGGCTGGTGACCTGGCAGAACGGCTCGGTGCCGACAAACCGTTTGGTGATCCCGAGCGGTTTGGCAAAACATTCGGCAAAGATGGTCAGGTCGAGTTCTGCATTGAAATCGGCAGCCTGGTCTTTTTCTTTGATAAAATAAGTTGGGAAGGTGGCGGACGAAATCAGGTAGGGGCCGGTAGGGCAGACGGTCACATTTTCTAGATCCGCTGTGCCTTCCTGCACCAGCCGCAGGCGGTCCGCTGCCGGGAAGGGGGGCTGTTCCTCCGAAAGCACAAAGACATACAGCCGCTCACAGGCTTTTGCCGCAGTTTCCACCAGCCAGCGGTGCCCATTGGTGAATGGGTTGCAGTTGGCGACGATCGCCCCAGCAGGCACAGCGTCCGGCTGCCGGACCGATTCCACAAATTTTTTCACCCCGTCCCGTTCGTTTTCCATCAGCAGGATATGTGAGGTGGCAGCGACCGGATAAAAGCCCAGCCCGCCGAACAGGATGCGGTTATGCGGCTTGGTAAACAGGAAAAGCCGGCGCTGGCCCTGGCGGATCGCCTGGCTGACCAATTCGCTCACAACCTTGGCCGCCAGCCCTTCCCCCTGGCAATCGGGCGAAACAGCGATACATTTTAGGATGTTTTTTTCCAAAGAGCCGGTGGCGACCAGCTCGTCATTTTCAAAAATCAGGACGGAAAAGGTGCATCCCGGATCGTAATCCAGTTCCTGCTTCCTTAAAAATTCCGTCACCAGCGCAAGGCGGCGCCCGCTCAGCGGGGAAGCATATGCAATTTCCATTCAGACATACCGCCTTTTCTACAGAATAAAAAAAGAAGTGCCCAGCACAAAAAAGATAGGCTGATTTGTGCTGGGCAAATTGAGATGGAAAACTTACTTACCCTTTGACTTGACGGATCAGGTCGATGACCGAACCGTCGCGGTAGGTGACGACACCTACGACCTTATCGGTGTATTCGATCGGGGTCGGGGTCCCGACGATCTTGCGCGCTTTTTCGCACAGCTCTTCGATCGTGCAGACCGGGATGCCGAAATCCTGGATATTTTTGAGGAGGTTTTTCCGCCGCGGGTTGACTGCCACGCCGTGGTCGGTGACGATGACGTCTACCGTCTTGCCCGGGGTGACGACGGTGTTGACCTTATCTACAACGCAGGGGATCCTGCCGCGGGTCAGCGGGCAGACGACAATTGCAACCGAAGCGCCGTAGGCGGTATCCGGATGGCCGCCGATCGCGCCGCGGATGACGCCGTCCGAACCGGTCAGCACGTTGACATTGTAATCGCAGTCGACTTCCAGGGCGGACAGGACGACGATATCCAGCTGGTTGACAGCGGTACCTTCATTGGAAGGGCTGGCGTAATAGGACGCGGAGATCTGCTGATGGAAGCGGTTGTTCTTCAGCGATTCCGCCGCCCGCAGGTCGAAGGACTGGACGTCCAGGATCTTCTGGATCAGGCCCTCTTCATGCAGGTCGACGATCGAGCCGGTGATGCCGCCCAGGGCAAAGCTGGCTTTGATATGGTCGCGCAGCATCTTTTCCCGCAGGAAGCGGGCGACTGCCAGTGATGCGCCGCCGGAACCCATCTGGATCGAGAAGCCGTCTTTGAAGCGGCCACTGCCCTCGATGACGTTGGCTGCAGTTTCCGCAATGAGCAGTTCCTTCGGGTTTTTGGTGAAACGGGTTGCGCCGGACATGATACCGGCCGGGTCGCCGATCGCGGGGACCTCTACGATGTAATCCACATCCGACTCCGGGATACCGAACGGTGCGTTCGGATAGGGGACGATGTGGTTGGTGAGGATCACAGTCTTTTTGGCATACTGCGCGTCGCATTTTGCATAACCCATCGACCCGCACATCACGCCGCCTTCTTCATCGCGGCTGTAACCGTTGGCGTTCCCATAAGGGTCGCAGGAAGGGGCGCCCAAGAAAGCGACGTCAATCGGCAGTTCGCCGGTTTCGATCGCATAAGCACGTCCGCCGTGGCTGCGGAAGATGACCGGGACATCCATCAGGCCATGGGAGATCTCATCGGCCAGCTTGCCGCGCAGGCCGGAAGTTTCGATGCGGCGGATGACGCCGTTCTTGATATGTTCGATCAGCGGCGCATGGCAGTCAGACAGGGAGGAAGCGGCCAATACCAGGTCTTTAAAGCCCATTTCTGCCAGCTTATCCATTACCATGTTGACGATATAGTCGCCGTTGCGGAAATGGTGATGGAAGGAAACGGTCATGCCGTTTTTCAGCCCGGAAAGGCGGATTGCCTCTTCAAGGCTCGGTACGATCTTGTTGTTGAGTTTTTCCCGTTCACGCAGGGTACGGGAATTCTTTAAAATATCCTCCGGATGAAATACACGGTCCAGATGGCCGAGTTCATCGAGATGGGGGATCTGCTCAAGCCGGATTTCAGACATATCTAACCCCTCCTTATTTCAGTACGCCGACCGCGCGGGCCAGGTCCAAAGTACGCTGCGCACGGGCAACAATCGGTTTATCGACCATCTTCCCGTTGAGGGAAATAACGCCGGAACCTTTCTTATGGGCCTCTTCGATGGCATCCATTACGGCCAGCGCTTTGTCTATCTCCTTCTGGGTCGGGGTATAAACGTCATGGACGGTCTGGATCTGGCGGGGGTTGATGATGGATTTGCCGTCAAAGCCGAGCTGATGGATGAGTTCAACCTCTTTGCGGAAGCCTTCCTCGTTATTGACGTCGCTGTAAACGGTATCGATTGCATCGATGCCGGCGGCACGGGCGGCCAGCAGGATCATGCTGCGTCCAAAGAGCAATTCGATCCCTTCCGGGGAACGTTTGGTTTTTAGGTCGGTGACATAGTCTTCCGCGCCCAGCGCAATGCCGATCAGGCGTTTGCTGGAGAAAGCGATCTCTTTGGCGTTGAGCACGCCGGCAGCGCTTTCGATTGCAGCCATCATGCGGGTGGAACCTTCCTCGATCCCGTTTTCCCGCTCGATGCGCGCGATTTCCCGTTCGCAGACCAGCACATCCTCAGCCGATTCGGTCTTCGGCAGGCGGATGACGACCTTCTGGGTGCGGACCATCGCTTCCAGGTCGTCCACACCGCATTTGGTGGTGGGGTCGTTGACACGGACGACCAATTCCTTGCCGTTGTAATCCTGGGTCAGGAGCGCTTCATAAACCAGGAAGCGGGCAGCGTCCTTTTCGGTGAGCGAAACCGAGTCTTCCAGGTCAAACATGATGGCATCCTGCCCATAGATGCCGGCATCTTTAATCATGCCCGGATTGTTGCCGGGGACAAAAAGCATGGTACGTCTGAGTTGTTTCATTTGCCGGCCCCTCCCCACTGATAGGATTCTTCACCGCATGCGCGATAGGCGGCTGCCTTCACGCGGGCTTTGATGGCGCAGTCCAGCGCGCCTTTGTCAACGGCCTGAACTTTAGCGTCGGTAATGCCCAATTCACTAAGTGTTTCCGAGATGGTGCGGCGGATATCGTCGCCGAACTGTTTTTCAACGGTACTGTCCAACTCGATTTCGATGTTGTTGCCGCTGCTGGGGGAGATGGTCACCATGATATCGCTGGATTCCATTGTCCCGGCTGCTGCTGTCTGCTGAATCTTCATAAGCTTTCATCTCTTTCTTCATGAAAATCATGGGAAGGTTTTGAAACTATTCCCCAGAAATGAACTTTTCATAATTACAATTTTAGTAATCCTGTGCATATATGTCAAATTGATATTTCCAATCCGTTCTATAGACCACACCTATGATATGCAGGCCAGCGCCGGCCGAATCCAATAGGCGCAGCCGATAAAACAATAGGAAATATCTATGCTGTTGACTATTTGCGCCATCCGCGGTATGATACAGGAAAAGCTGTTTTTTGCATGATATGGGAGAGGGTTCTGCCAGGGAGGGGATGTTATGAACCTGAGCATACGCGAACTGGAGTATATCCTGACGGTCGCCTCGGAAAACAGCATCACCCGTGCGGCCCAGAAGCTGCATATTGCGCAGCCTTCATTGAGCCAGGCCCTCAAAAAGGTGGAAGAAGAGATCGGTATGCCGCTGTTCTGCCGCATCCGCAACCGTATGCAGCCTACCCAGGTGGGG
The DNA here is from genome assembly GCA_944387965.1 of uncultured Anaerotruncus sp. Lineage (GTDB taxonomy): Bacteria > Bacillota > Clostridia > Oscillospirales > Ruminococcaceae > Anaerotruncus. The sequence continues at coordinate 7,419 of CALXGW010000082.1, forward strand.
GAGCTGGTGGTGGATTCGGCAAGCAAGGTGCTGAAGATCGTGCAGGATATGGAAACCAGCATCCTGGATATCGCCCAGCTGAATACCGGCCGGTTGCGGATCGGGCTGCCATATTATCTCGGTTCCTTCCTGATCCCGCCGGCGATCCGCAGGTACCGGGAACAATATGGGGATGTGGAATTGCAGTTTGTGGAGGCGGACGCGGGGGAACTGGAGGAAATGCTCCTGAATGGGACGATCGACCTGGCGGTGATGCCCCTGCCGCTGGAAACCACCTCGTTGGTCGTGAAGCCGTTCTTCTCCGGCGGGATGGTATTGTTGATCCCCCGGGACAGCCCTCTCAATGAACTGGCCTATGACAAAGGGGACAAGAAGCGGTATTTTGACCTGCACAATGCCCAGCAGCAGCCGTTTATCATGGGCAGGCGTGCAAGCTGGCTGTGTATGGCGGTGGAAGGGATCTTCCAAAAGGTGGGTATAGATCCGGATATCGCTCTATATGCGCAGAATATTGAAACGATCAAACGCTTCGTATCAGCAGGCGGCGGGGCGGCGATCCTGCCGGAGCTGTATCTGGCGCGGTATCCCGGCGGCCGGATCGATGCGGATTCTGTCCCGTTTTGCTATTATTATCTCGAGCCGGAACAGAACGCCCAGTGGGCAGCAGGCGCCGCCTATCTGGACGACGCGTTCCTTTCGTTCGCTGCACGCCGTTTTGCAGGCGTTTTGGACGACCTTTATAGCGGCTTCAGGCTGCCCGAACCGGTTTGAAGCTGTATTTTATGAAAATGAAAATCCATATAAAAGAAAGGAGCCCCCTACATGATTCGACTTTATAATTCAGGCGCCTACCTGGTGGACGGCACCAAGCTGGTGGAGGACGGGCCGCAGGCAGCCGCGCAGCTGGAAGCCTGTGGGAAACGGGCGGATAGGGAAACTGCCCGTAAAAATACAATTGCTTACAGCATCCTGCAGCAGCATAATACCTCCGGGGACGACCGGATGCTCCGGCTGCGGTATGATTCGCTGACCTCCCATGACATCACCTATGTCGGCATTATCCAGACGGCGCGTGCCAGCGGCATGAAGGAATTCCCGATGCCGTATGTGCTGACCAACTGCCACAACAGCCTTTGCGCCGTCGGCGGCACCATCAATGAGGACGACCACATGTTTGCGCTTTCCGCTGCGCAGAAATACGGCGGCATCTATGTGCCGACCAACCTGGCGGTCATCCATTCCTATAACCGCGAAATGATGTCCCGCTGCGGCAACATGATCCTCGGCTCGGACAGCCACACCCGCTACGGCGCGCTCGGCACAATGGCGGTCGGCGAAGGCGGCGGGGAACTGGCTAAGCAGCTGGTGGGGCGTACATACGATCTGGCGACCCCGGATATCATCGGGATCTACCTGACCGGCGCGCCGAAAAAAGGCGTGGGACCGCATGACGTTGCGCTGGCGCTGATTGGGGCGACTTATAATAATGAATATGTCAAGAATAAGGTGATGGAATTTGTCGGCCCGGGGATTGCAAACCTGCCGATCCAGTTCCGCAACGGCATCGATGTCATGACCACCGAAACGACCTGCTGGTCTTCCATCTGGTGCACCGATGAAGAGGTCAAAGGGTACTATGAAGTCCATGGACGTCCGGATGACTACTGTGAACTCAAGCCGGGCGATGTGGCATATTATGACGGCATGATCGAGATCGACCTTTCGGGGATCGAACCGATGATCGCGCTGCCGTTCCATCCGAGCAATGTCTATACGATCGCGCAGCTCAAGGAAAATGCTGCCGATATTTTTGATAAGGTGGAAAAGGACTGCCTGGCCCAGCTGGGCAGGAAAAACCTGGCCATGAACCTGCAAAGCAAGATCCGCGGCGGCGAGATCTATGTCGACCAGGCCATCGTAGCGGGCTGCGCAGGCGGTACGTTTGACAATATCTGCGATGTGGCGGATATCCTGCGGGGCCATTCGGTCGGCAACGGGCAGTTCAATATGAACGTCTATCCCGACAGCCAGCCGAATTTCCTCGAACTGGTGCGCAACGGTTCGATCGCGACCCTGATGGAAGCAGGCGTCGTGGTGCGTTCGGCCTTCTGCGGCCCCTGCTTTGGCGCAGGCGATACGCCGGCCAACGGCGAGCTTTCGATCCGGCATACGACCCGCAATTTCCCCAACCGTGAAGGCTCCAAGCCGGGCGAGGGGCAGATCGCTTCGGTCGCGCTGATGGATGCGCATTCGGTCGCCGCCACCGCAGTCAACGGCGGGCGCCTGACAGCAGCCACCGAACTGGATGTGGAATACCGGCATCCAAAATACTATTTTGACCAGTCGGTTTATCGGAACCGCGTGTATAATGGGGTCGGCAATGCGCAGCCCGAACAGGAACTGCACTTCGGCCCGAATATCAAGGACTGGCCGCAGATCCCGGAACTGACCGACGACCTGCTGCTTAAGGTGGTTTCGTATATCACCGACCCGGTGACAACTACCGACGAACTCATCCCCTCCGGCGAAACTTCTTCCTTCCGTTCCAACCCGCTGCGGCTGGCGGAATTTGCCCTGAGCCGCAAGGACCCGGATTATGTGCCGCAGGCCAAGGCGGTGCAGGAGCTGGAACGCGCCCGGGAAGACGGGGCGATGGACGGCGCAGAGGCGCAGTTGGGAGAAATCTATGCCAAGATCCGTGAAATCCCCGGCTATGCGCAGTTTGACCCTGCGGCGACCGGGATCGGGAGCACGATCTATGCAGTCAAACCGGGCGACGGTTCGGCCCGCGAACAGGCGGCTTCCTGCCAGCGCGTGCTGGGCGGCTGGGCCAACCTGGCAAAGGAATATGCGACCAAGCGTTACCGCTCCAACCTGATCAACTGGGGTATGGTGCCGTTTTTGGTGGAGGATGCACAGGTATTTGCCAAAGGGGATTACCTGTTTGTGCCGGGTGTACGCAAGGCGATCCTGGCAGGCGCCGAGGAATTCCAGGCGTATGTCATTGGCGAGCAGGTCCGGCCGGTCACTTTGCGGATGTCCAAACTCACAGAAGATGAAAAGAAGATCCTGGCAGCCGGCTGCCTGATCAATTTCTACCGTTCGGAAGCATGATTTTGCAGGAGTCCGGGCGCGCCCCCTTCGTTTTTTCGAAAACGTGGGCGGCGCGCCCTTTCGTTTTTTGAGGATGAAAAAAGCGATTAGTTGCATTGACAACTAATTAGGTGGATGCTATACTTTCATCAGGCAGGTATGCGGCGCCTGCGCCATGCGGCCTATGTGGGGGCAGCGGCGGGAAGGCGCGCAAATATGCGGCGGGCAGCCGCGGAAAGGGGAGTCATCCTTTTGGCACATATCAACAGCCAGGAAGAAAAATTGCATTATATGACCGAACAGCCGATCCCCCGTTTGGTGGGGACACTGGCTGTCCCGACGATCATCAGCATGCTGGTCACTTCGATCTACAATATGGCGGATACTTTTTTCGTCGGCAGGATTGGCACCAGCGCCACTGGCGCAGTAGGTGTGGTGTTTTCACTGATGGCGGTAATCCAGGCGGTAGGATTTACCTTTGGAAACGGCTCAGGCAACTATATTTCCCGGCTGCTGGGCGCGCGGCAGGAGGAGCTGGCTTCCAAGGTGGCTGCGACCGGATTTATTTCGGCGCTGCTGTTTGGAGTGGTTTTTTCAACGTTGGGACTGATTTTTTTGGATTCGCTGGTTTCGATTTTGGGTGCGACTCCCACCATCCTGCCATATGCGCGGGATTATGCCAGGTTCATCTTAATCGGCGCGCCGTATATGATGGCGTCCTTGGTGCTCAACAATCTGCTGCGCTTCCAAGGGAATGCTTTCTGGGGGATGATCGGCATCACGACAGGCGGTATTTTGAATATTGCTTTGGATCCGCTTTTTATTTTTACGTTCAATATGGGAACCGGAGGCGCAGCGCTCGCGACCATCATCAGCCAGTTCATCAGCTTTTGCATCCTGCTGCACAACTGCGGCAAGGGCGGGAGCCTGCGGATCCGGCTGCGTGATTTTGCGCCGAGCAAAGAGATGTATTATCAGATCCTGCGCGGCGGGCTTCCCTCTTTTTACCGGCAAGGGATCGCAAGCGTTTCGACCATCGTGCTGAACCTGGCGGCCGGGCCGTTCGGTGACGCAGCCATCGCAGCCATGTCGGTTGTCAACCGTGTGACCCAGTTCGCAAACTCGGCGATGATTGGGTTTGGACAGGGCTTCCAGCCGGTGTGCGGCTTCAATTATGGCGCCAAACGGTACGACCGGGTGTATGAGGCGTTCTGGTTCTGCGTGCGTGTGGCAGTGGTCGGCTTGGCTTTGGTAGGGATTACCGGGCTGATCTTTGCCCCGGAGGTGATCGCCATCTTCCGCCGCGATGATATGCAGGTCATCGAGATCGGGGCGAAGGCGCTGCGGTTCCAGGCATGTACCTTACCGTTTATGTCCTGGGTGACAATGAGCAATATGATGCTGCAGACGATCGGCAGGACCTCCCGCGCCTCCTTCCTGGCGCTGGCGCGGCAGGGCCTGTTCCTGATACCGGCCCTGCTGATTCTGCCCAATTTCCTGGGCGTTTTGGGCGTGCAGATGGGGCAGACGGTCGCGGATACGATCACATTGCTGGTAGCGATCCCCATGTCGTGGGGCGTTTTGGTCGAACTGAAAAATCAACCGAGTGAACAACCAGGGGGTGAGGCGGTTGTACAGGCGCCTTAACCGTTATATTTCGATTTTATACCGTTATGGGCAGCGGTATTTTGCGCATTACCTGCATCCGTTGGGGCTGGAGCCTGGGCAGGCACCGTCCTTGTTCCGGGTGTTGGATTGCCCGGGGGTTTCGCAGGACGAGATCGCCACGGAACTTTGCATCGATAAGGGCGCGGTGGCCCGCAGTGTGCAGCAACTGGAACAAAACGGGCTGGTTGCCCGCCATGCCGACCCGTCTGACCGCCGGGTCAACCGAATCTATCCGACCATGCGGGCGCGCGAACTGGAGCCGCAGATCATCGAGGTGGCGGAAGGGCTGCAGCAGGCACTGTATGCAGGGTTCAGCCCCGAGGAAATCCAGAAAGCAAGCGAACTGCTCAGCCGCATGCAGCAGAACATGCGCGACTATATGGATCGGGTGGAAAATGGGGAACAGGATTAAAAAGGGTTTTCGCTGGCAAACTGCTGGCAGGCGGCGCGGAAGGCTGAAAAAAGCGGGCTGAGGTATTTGTCCCGGTGCCAGACCAGGTCCAGCGTCCGGCGCAGGTCGCAGCCGGTCAGGGGCAGTTGCACGGCGCGCCCCTGCGAAACCCGTGGAAGCGCCAGCCAACGGCTGATGGCGGTCAGGCCCCGGCCGCTTTCCACTGCATTCAAAATGGCTTCGGTGTTGCTGCTGACCCATTGCTCGCGGATATGGCAGTTTGCCTGGGCCAGCGCCTGTTCGAACAGGATGCGGGTGCCGCTGCCGGTTTCACGCATCAGGAAAGGAAGTCCTTCCAGCATGGAAAGGTGGACTTCCTTTTTTGCTGCCAACGGATGGCCAGACGGCGCAAGCAGGATCAGTTCATCCGGGATGACCGGCTGTGCGAGCAGGCTGTCGCTCTGGACCCGCCCCTCCACCAGCCCGATGTCCAGTTCATTGCGCAGCAGGCGCGCTTCTACAGCGGCGGTATTGTCGATCAGCACAGATGGTTCGGCTGCCGCAGGCATCAGGGCGTGGAAGGCGTCCAGGATGGGGGAAAGCAGGCAGGTGCCGGCGGTGACGGTGGCGCCGATGCGCAGCGGCATGTTTTGCGAGCGGGAACGGGCCTGTTCCTCCATCTGGCGGAACAGGGCGAGCAGGTGACGGGCGTGTTCCGCCATCTGCGCGCCTGCGGGCGTGATAAAAAGCCTTTTCCCAAGCCGCTCAAAAAGCAGGACGCCGTATTCCCGTTCGATCTCCCCGATTGCGCCGCTGACCGACGGCTGGGAAATGTAAAGCTGGTCGGCAGCTGCACGCATGCTGCCGCAGTCGGTCACAGCAAGCAAAATCTCCAGGTGCCGCAGAGTCATGTCCATCCCTCCAGGATATGATTCGAATATTGATAGGTATTTACCTATTGATATAATTTTATTTTAATAGTGTACAAACGGCTGCGCAAGAGGTAAAATAGGCACTGTGAGAATTTGAATGAATAAAGATAGCAGGAGGAAGTAAAATGGGGCAGGTAACACCCGCACAAATTGCGCAAGTGAAGGCAAGAGGGTTTTTATGGAACCGGGGGAGCACGTGCTTTAACGCGCGCGCAGTGGCTGGAAACGGGGTATACACCAGCGAACAGCTCCGGCTGCTGGCCGATTGTGCGGAGAAATATGGCAACGGGACAGCCGCATTGACCACCCGGCTGACCATCGAGATGTCCGGCGTGCCTTATGACCATATCGAAACGCTGGAACAGGCGCTGGCAGGCAGCGGCATGATGATCGGCGGGACCGGCGCAAAGATCCGCCCGGTGGTCGCATGCAAGGGGACGACCTGTGTTTATGGGAATTTTGACACCCAGGCGCTGGCAAAAGAGATCCATGAAAAATATTTCCTGGGCTGGCAGCAGGTCAAGCTGCCGCATAAATTCAAGATTGCGGTGGGCGGCTGCCCGAACAGCTGTATGAAGCCCAGCCTGAACGATTTCGGCATCGAAGGCCATCGCACCCCGCATCTTTCAGAAGAAATTTGCCGGTCCTGCAAAAAATGTATGGTGGAAGAAAAATGCCCGATGCATGCGGCCATCCGTCCAGATGGCGGCCAGCCGCAGATCGACCGCAGCGTCTGCACCAGCTGCGGGGTCTGCACCCGCAGCTGCCCGTTCCATGCGATGCTGGACGAGGGGCAGGAACAATATGCGATCTATGTGGGCGGCACCTGGGGAAAAAAGACCCGTATGGCCAACCGTCTGCCGGGCTATTTTTCCCGGGAGGAACTGTTCCCGATGTTGGAAAAGACCCTGCTTTGGTTTAAAGAGAATGCGTATCAAAAAGAACGTCTGGGCGCAGCGATCGATCGGCTGGGCGTGGACAAGCTGGAACATGATCTGCTGGAAGGCGACCTGCTCGCGCGCAAGCAGGAAATCCTTGCGGCAGAAATCCAGGTGAGGGGATAAAGATGAAAAAGATGTTTTTAAAAAAGGCGATGGCATATCTGATGGCGGCAGTTTTTGCCGTATCGGCGGCGGGATGCGCCGGTGGGGATGCTGCGGGGCAATCGTCTGCGGCGGCATCCGAAGCGGCGGCCGGTTCGTCCGGACAGGATGGGCAAACGCCGGCCGGAAGCCAGGCGGCACAGGGTGCAGTTTCCTTTACCGATGCGTTAGGCCGGCAGGTCACTGTGGAAAGCCATGACCGGGTGGCTTCGCTATACGGCTCGTTTGCGGAGGCGTGGGTGCTGGCCGGCGGGACGCTGGTGGCCTCCACGACCGACGCTGTACAGGAGCGCAAGCTGGATTTGGGTACGGATGCGATCGACCTGGGCGGGAATATGGAGCCGAGCCTGGAAGAGATCCTGGCAGCGGAGCCGGATTTTGTGATCCTCACAGCGGATATCTCGGCCCAGGTGGAACTGGACCGGGCGCTGGAGGAAGCGGGTATCGCCCATGCCTATTTCCGGACCGACTGTTTTGAAGAATACCGGGCAATGATGGAGATTTTCTGTGAAATGACCGGGCGGCAGGATCTGTATGAACAGAATGCCGCGCAGGTGGGGGAACAGATCACGCGCATCCTGGAACTGGTGGAAGGCCAGCCTGCGCCGAGTGTGCTGTTTGTCCGGGCATATTCGACCGGCGCAAAGGCGAAGGGGGCTGATAACCAGACCGGTATGATGCTGGAAGACCTGGGGGCGGACAATATTGCAGCCCGGCATGAATCGCTGCTGGAAGAACTGAGCATGGAGGAGATCATCGCCGAAGACCCGCAGTTCATCCTGGTGACGGTGATGGGGAGCAGCGAGCAGAAAGGGCTGGATTATATGCGCGCCACCGTGGAATCCAATCCGGCATGGCCGGGATTGCAGGCGGTGCAGAACGGGCGGTATCTGCTGCTGCCGAAGGAATTGTTCCATTATAAACCGAATGCCCGTTGGGGGGAAAGCTATGCCTACCTTGCGAAAATCCTTTACCCGGAACTCGAAGCACAGATCGATGCGGCCTGAATGGCTGCTGGCGCTTTTTTGCGCGCTGCTGGCGGTATCATTTGTAGTGAGCCTGGCCAGCGGCGCGCGGCTGCTTTCGCCGGTCCAGCTTTGGCAGGATGTGATGCAGGGGAACCTGGAGAGCGCGACCTGGCGGATCTTTTTCTATGTGCGCCTGCCGCGGACGCTGGCGGGGATATTGGCCGGGAGCGCGCTGGCCGCGGCCGGGACGCTGATCCAGGCGGTGCTGAATAACTCGCTGGCAAGCCCGAATACGATCGGGGTGAACTCCGGCGCGGGCTTTTTTACCCTGCTGGCCGCTTCGTTTTTCCCGGGGCAGGCGTTTTTAGTCCCGCTGGCGGCTTTCTTCGGCGCGCTGGCGACGACGCTGCTGATCTATCTGGTGGCTGCAAAAACCGGGGCGTCCCGGATTACCCTGGTGTTGGCGGGGATTGCAGTGAGCGGTATTTTAAGCGCCGGGATCGATGCGGTCACCCTGCTGTTTCCGGATACGGCGGTGGGCTCCGCCGGATTTATGGTGGGCGGGTTTTCTGGCGTGACCGTTTCCGCCTTGCAGCCGGCGGCGTGGTATATCCTGGCCGGCCTGGTGGCTGCCTGCTTGTGCGGGTATGATTTGAACGTCCTTTCGCTCGGGGAGGAAACCGCCCGCTCGCTGGGGATGAATGTGCCGCTGCTGCGGTTTGTATTTATTGTGCTGGCTTCGCTGCTGGCGGGCGCTGCCGTCAGTTTTGCGGGGCTTTTGGGCTTTGTGGGGCTGATGGCGCCGCATGCCGCCCGCCGCTTCGTCGGCCCCGACCACCGGCTGCTGCTGCCGGCGGCCGCCCTGCTGGGCGCGTCGTTTGTGCTGCTCTGCGACAGTTTGGGCAGGGTGCTGTTTGCACCGTTTGAACTGCCGGTCGGCATCATCATGTCCTTCTTGGGCGGCCCGTTTTTCATCTTCCTGCTTTTGCGGCAGAAAAGGAGCCGGTTATATGATTGAACTCAGACAGGTGACAGGCGGATACGGCCCGGTACCGGTGCTGAAGGGGATCGACCTGACCATCCCCCGCGGCAGCATCACCACCCTGGCGGGGCCGAATGGCTGTGGAAAAACCACCCTGCTCAAAATTGCAGCGCGGCTGCTCAAACCGTCCGGCGGGCAGGTGCTGCTGGACGGCAAGCCGGTCGCCGATTACGGCCGCAAGGAATTTGCACGGATGGTGGCGGTGATGCCGCAGGCGCGCAATGTGCCGGCGATCACGGTGGAAGGGGTGGCGATGCACGGGCGGTTTCCGTACCTCGGGCTTTCCCGTAAACCGGGTGCCGAAGACCATGAGAAGGTCCAGGAGGCGCTGGAAGCGGTGGGGGTCTGGGATTTGCGCGGCCGGGACCTGCGGGGGCTTTCGGGCGGGGAACGCCAGAAAGCGTATATCGCGATGGCGGTCGCGCAGGATACCGACGTCATCTTCCTGGACGAACCGACCACCTATCTGGATATGGGCAAGCAGTTTGAGCTCCTCGAGCTGGTCCAGAAACTTAACCAGTCGGGCAAAACGATTGTGATGGTGCTGCACGATCTGGCGCACAGCCTGAGGTTCAGCCAGCGGATCGTTGTGATGGAGCGGGGACGGATCGCTGCTGCCGGGCAGCCGGAAGAAATTTTTGACGCCGGGATATTGGAACGGGTTTTTGACGTGCGCGGGCACCGGGACGGGGAGAATTATTATTTTACCCACTGGTAGCCTGTTTGCCTGCATTTTGGGTGCGGGATAAAACAGAAAGCAAAAAAGACGGAAAAAATTCTTTCGAAACGATGAAAACACCTTGACAAGCGCGATATTATGTTAAATAATAAACGAGGTTAAGAGAAGGACAAATCATACCAGGGTTTTATTTAAAGAGAGGAAGCTGTATGAGAGGGATTTATTCATCGGTAACAGACCTGCGGCGCAAGGTATTTACAGAGGTAGCGCGTATGGCATATGAGGGCGGGGACTATTCCCGGATCGAGGAACTGCCATATAAGATTTTGCCGGGCGAGCGCGCGACCTACCGGGATTCGATCTTTTTGGAGCGGGCGATCATCGGGGAACGCCTGCGTTTGGCCATCGGCCTGCCGCTGCGCCCGACCGACGAGCATGCGCCGCTTTCCAAAGGGATCAATGAGAGCGCGATCGCGGAGAAATATTATGACCCGCCGCTGATTAACATCATCAAATTTGCCTGCAACCAATGCCCCGACAAAAAATTCCATGTGACCGACGCCTGCCAGGGATGCCTGGAGCATCCGTGCAAGGAAGTCTGTCCGCGCGGGGCGATCTCGTTGGTACATGGCAAATCGGTGATCGACCAGCAAAAATGCGTCAAATGCGGGCGTTGTAAGGAAGTCTGCCCGTATGGCGCGATCCTCAAGCTGGAACGCCCCTGCGCAAAGGCTTGCGGCATGGACGCCATTGGCACCGACGAGCATGGCCGGGCCACGATCGATTATGATAAATGCGTTTCCTGCGGCATGTGCCTGGTCAATTGCCCGTTTGGCGCCATTGCGGATAAGGGGCAGATTTTCCAGCTGATCCAGTCGATCAAGCGCGGCGACCGGGTCATCGCGATCATTGCACCGGCATTTTTGGGCCAGTTCGGGCCCAAAATGACGCCGGGCAAACTGAGCGCCGCCATGAAGCAGCTGGGATTTGACCAGGTGGTGGAAGTGGCGATCGGTGCGGATTTGTGCACGATCGAGGAAGCCAAGGACTTTATGCGGGCGGTACCGGCAGAACAGCCGTTTATGGCGACTTCCTGCTGCCCGTCCTGGTCGGTGATGGCTAAAAAGCTGTTCCCGGAACTGGCGCCGTATATCTCGATGGCGCTGACCCCGATGGTATTGACCGCCCGGCTGCAAAAGAAGGAGCATAAGGGCTGTAAGGTGGTATTTGTCGGGCCGTGCGCAGCCAAAAAGCTGGAAGCGAGCCGCCGGACCATCCGCAGCGATGTGGATTTCGTGTTGACCTTTGAGGAATTGATGGGGATGTTTGAAGCCAAGGGGGTCAATTTTGACGAACTGGAAGAGGACGGCGGGCTGAACGAGGGTACCGGCGCCGGCCGCGGGTTCGCTGTGAGCGGCGGGGTCGCGCAGGCGGTGGCGGACGTTGTGCACCGGCTCGACCCGGACCGCGAGGTCAAGATCGCTTCAGCGCAAGGGCTGCAGGAATGCAAAAAGCTGCTGCTGTTGGCCAAGGCTGGTAAATATGACGGCTACCTGCTGGAAGGGATGGGCTGCCCGGGCGGGTGTGTCGCCGGCGCGGGCACGCTGCAGCCGGTGAGCAAATCGGCGGCGGCGATCGGCAAGTATAAAAAAGACGCCGACAAGCAGAACGCGCTGGATTCCCAGTATGAGATCACACTGAGCCTGCTGAACGACTAAAAACCGGCCAGGCGATCGAAAACATTGGCTGAAAGACAACCAGACCCGCCTGCGGGGGGATCTCGCAGGCGGGTCTGGATTTTTAAAAAATCTGGGGGGGAAAAAACGGGATGCAGGGGATCCCTGATACGGTGTATACACATGCGGGCAAATTCCATGCGGACGACGTCTTTTCAGCGGCGCTGCTGCGGATACTGAACCCAACGGTCCGGATCTGCCGGACCTTCGACCTGCCGGACGATTTTGCAGGGTTTGCATTCGATATCGGGTTCGGGCGGTTCGACCATCACCAGGCGGATGCGCCGGTACGTGAAAACGGCGTCCCTTACGCCGCGTTCGGGCTGCTGTGGCGGGAATATGGGGCGCTGCTGGTCGGTGAGGACGAAGCGGCGCGGTTTGACGAGCATTTTGTGCAGCCGCTCGACCGGGACGACAACACCGGCTACGGCAGCCCGGTGGCGGAATTGATCGGCAATTTTAATCCCAGCTGGGATTCCCAGAAGGATATCCGGGCCTGTTTTGACGAGGCGGTCGCTTTTGCAGGGGTCATCCTGGAAAAGAAGCTGGAAGCGGTCCGCAGCATCCAGCGGGCAAAGCAGATGGTGCAGGCGGCGCTGGAACAGATGCAGGATAGGATCGTGCGCCTTCCGCAGTTTGCGCCTTGGAAGATGGTGCTGATCGGTTCGGAGGCAAACTTTGTGGTGTACCCGTCCCAGCGGGGCGGGTACAATGCGCAGTGCGTTCCGGAAAAGGGCGAGGCGGGCAAGCTCAAATGCCCCTTCCCGCAGGATTGGGCCGGCCGTCCGGCCCATCAGCTAAAAAGCATATCGGGAATCCCATCCCTGCGCTTTTGCCACAACAACGGCTTCCTGATTACCGCGGATACCGAGCAGGACGCGGTGGAAGCCTGCAGAAAAGCAATGGAACGGCAACACAGCGCAGACGGATAAAACAAAAAAAGAACTGCCCCGCTATCCGGACGGGGCAGTTCTTTTTTTAAAACTTTGACAGAGCCTCGGGCATCGAAAGGGAACGATAAGCAAGGCGATGAACAAAGCGATTGCCGGTTACCAAACCTGAGTGAATGAGAAGCTGTCTATGCCTAGACTTTACCACAACTTTGTATTTTTGGAGAAAAAATGTTCCCAAACACCCAAAATATGTTCCCAAAAGCAGCACATTTGGAAAAGCGCTTTTGACACCACTATGGCATACAAAAATGAACCTTGGCTGTAAAAATTTTCCGTTCCTTATCCACTTCGAGCTGCAAAAAACCGCCCTGGCGCTCGATGATTTCGCAGATCGACCGCAGCCCAAGGCCGTGTTCCATCCGGTCCCGCTTTTGAGTGATGGGCCAGCCGGCCTGGTCAAGCTGCACTTCGCCGACATAGGCGTTCTGCACCTCCACCGTCAGCCAACCGCCGCTCTGACGGCTCTGTATACGGATAAACGGGTGTTGCTGCGGCTGCATCTGGCAACAGGCTTCATATGCATTATCGGTCAGATTGCCGAAGATGCGGCACAGATCCAGGTCGCTGATACCGATCCCTTTGGGGATCTCCACCGTTGCAGAAAAAGCGACCTTCTGGTCGGCGCACCGGCCGGCGCATTCCTGCAGCAGCGCATCCACCATAACGTCGTTGGAATACGGCTGATATTGCAGCCCGCCTTCCATCTCCCGGTTCATCTGCCCCAGTAGTTCGAGCGCTTTTCCCCGTTCCCCCTGTTCGACCATCCTGCGCACGATATCCACCATATGCTTGTAGTCATGCTTGAATGCCCGGAGCGCATTGATATATTTGGTATATTGCTGGTAATGCGCCACCTGCCGCTGCAGCTGTTTTTCCACCTGCCGGGTCTTCAGTTCGTATTCGATATATGCGCTGATATCGATCGCATACCATAAAACGACCAAAAATCCGAGCAGGATGACCAGGCTGGTCACCAGATGGAAGGTCAGCATCCACACATGCGGGAAATCCAGGTAATAGACATAGGTTTCCAGTATCAGATAAAAATAGAAAATATATAAGCTGGTGCATGCCAGCCGCTTCTGGCCGGGAGAGGAAAGCAGCAGCCGGATCCGTTCCGCCGGGAAAAAGCGGTTCATCGCCAGCGTCAAAAAACCGAACAGCACTAACGAAAAGATTAAGGAGAGGTTGTAATAATACTGGCCATCGATCAGGGTGTGCATGGTGATGCCATATTCCCAGGTCAAAAATGGGATCACGATCCCTTGGATGCAAAGCAGTAAAAACGGCATCAGCCCGGTGGTGAAAATGGTGTCGGTAAAGCCTTTGCCAAACAGCAGGAAATGTTCCGACATATACAGCGCCAGCAGGAGCAAAAACCCGATGAACATATCCAGCGACAGCCATACCGTCGCCACATAGGCTGCTGTATTCAGCGGCGCCAGCAAAAAAGCCCAGCGCATGCGCTGGACCTGCAGGATTTTGCAGCAGCTCAACAGCATCACTGTATGGAATGCCAGCAGCAGCAGTACCGTCAGGACGCGCAGTATCCCCAGATCATCCATTTGCCATTCCCTCCCTTTTTATGAAAAGGTCTGTCCGCCGGCTGCCAGATAGTGAGAGAACAGTTCCCGCACCCGTTTGGCATATGTACGGCCGAGCGGCACCTCATACCCGCCGGTCAGCCCGATGCTCTCCTGGCCCATCCGGCGGATCCGCGCCAGATTTACCAGGAAGGCCCGGTGTACCCGCACAAACCCTTTCGATAACAGCCGTGCCTCTAAATCCTCCATGCTGGAATAAAACTCGAACGTCCCGCCCTCATAATGGACGGTGATGATCCGTTTGGCAACCTCGAAATAGGCGATGTCCCGCACCGGGATGGCCAGGCATTCTGACCCGCGTTCACAGTTGAACAGTTCGCCGGTGTTCTGCCCGGCCAATTCGGCGGCATGCAGGAATACCTGTTCGAATTTTTCGTCGGTACAGCTGCTCTTGATCAGGTATTGCAGCGGCATCGCGTCAAAGCTTTCAAAAACATATTCCCGCACCTGGGTCAAAAAGATGATCTGCGCGCGGCAGCCCCGGCTGCGCAGCTTTTTGGCGGCTTCAATCCCGGAAATGCCGGGCATCTGCACATCCAGGTAAAAGATATCCACCTGGTTGAGCAGCTGGTCCAGGCCAAAAAACATTTTTTCCGCGCTGCTGTAGCAGGTCACATGCACCTGCAAACGATGGGTTTCAGCTATTTTTTCAATTTGTGCGGCATATTGGGACAAAACTTGTGGATCATCGTCACACAGGACGATACGCAGCATAAAATATCCTCCTCAAAACGCTTGCCGCCGCCTTGGCTGGCCGCCGGTATGGCAGCAGGCGAAACACTCCGTGGTTATTCTGCCATGAGCGCTGTGCGCGAATGGTAGAATCGGCCATTGGGGCGGGAGTGCAGCGCCGCAAGGCGCGCAGCGCATCGCCCTGGCCATAAAAGGCAGGTAGAATAACCGCCCTGCGGTTATTCTACCATAACCACGCGGCAAAAGCACCCCTTTTTTTATTTTTAGCACTCTCGAGAATAGAGTGCTAAAAATTTACAATTTAGCAACAACCTATGGATTGTTTTTTAACATTTGTGGGGTATAGTAATACCAGAAACAAAAGAAAGCCCCTAAGCGGGCAGAAAGAAGATGGTTGCATTGGGTAACCGAGCGGGATTGCCGCCAATCAGCTTTTACATCATTTCACGATAAATCATATTTTAAGCAGGAGGAATCAATATGTTTGACTTAATGCCTTTTGAACATGTAAACCATAATCTGGACCGTTATTTTGATAACCTTGAAAAAACCTTCTTCCGCGATTTTGGCGGCCCGGTCGCCGGGATCCGCACCGATATCCTGGATGAAGGGGATCATTTCCTGCTGCAGGCGGAGCTGCCGGGATTCTCCAAAGAGGATATCCAGATCGACCTGAACGGTGATACGCTCACCATCAGCGCGGAACACAACAGCTCGTCCGAGCAGAAGGACGAGAAAAACAACTTTATCCGCCGCGAACGCCACTACGGCTCCTTTGCCCGCAGCTTTGACGTTTCCAACATCGATACCGACAAGATCGGCGCTTCCTATGAAAACGGCGTGCTGGAGCTCAAACTGCCGAAAAAAGGCGAAACCCAGCCGCAGTCCCGCAGGATCGCGCTGCCGTAATCCATCCTCGGGCGATAACAGCCCCCGGCTGCCGAAACAGCCGGGGGCCTTTTGCTGCCTGGCGGCCAAAACCGGTTGACTTTTTTGCCGCCGGGCATTAAACTAAAAGCATATCGCTGCCCCCAAGCGGCGGGCGCACAGACAGAGCGCAGCCTGCCCGCCTGAAATCCAATGGGAAATGAGGTGCCCGGTTTGGCCAGTGACAGCAAATTTGCCGTGCTCATTGATGCGGACAATGTTTCAGACAAATATATCAAGGTGATCCTCGATGAAATCTCCAACGACGGTATCGCCACCTATAAGCGCATTTACGGGGACTGGACCAAACCTTCCCTTTCCTCCTGGAAAAGCGTCCTGCTTGACCACTCGATCATCCCGATCCAGCAGTACAGCTATACTTCCGGCAAGAATGCGACCGATTCCGCGCTGATTATCGATGCGATGGATATCCTTTATTCCGGCAAGGTGGATGGGTTCTGTATCGTTTCTTCCGACAGCGATTTTACCCGCCTGGCTGCCCGGCTGCGGGAATCCGGCATGCTGGTGGTGGGGATGGGCGAACGCAAGACCCCCAAGGCGTTTATTGCCGCCTGCAACCGGTTCAAATACCTGGATATCCTGGGCACCTCCGATCAGCAGTCGCAGAAAAATGCTGCCGAACCGGGACGCGGCGCGCGTGGGCCGGCGGAAAAAGCAGCGGGCAAACTGTCTGAGGAAAAGCCCGAAGAAAAACAGATGACCAGCCTTCCGACCATCAAGGCGGCCATCCGCACCATTGTGACCGAAAATTCCGACGAGGACGGCTGGATGTTTATCGGCACCATCGGCAACCTGCTCTGCAAGCGGTATCCCGATTTTGACGTGCGCAATTTCTGCTTCAACAAGCTCACCCCGTTCATTGAGTCGCTGGATATGTTTGACATCAAAAGCGTGCGCACACAGGACAGCAGCGCCAAGCTGATCTATGTGCGGCTGAAATGATATTGCCTTTTGACGCTGCGGCGGCAGGGGAACTCCTGCCGCCGCGGCCATTTCTCCGGAAAGGATGGAAATGGATGGATATGCAACCCCAAAATTATCAGCCCTTGCCGCCGCCCGGCCAAAAACGGCTTGCCGGACCGAA
Organism: uncultured Anaerotruncus sp.; assembly: GCA_944387965.1. Lineage (GTDB taxonomy): Bacteria > Bacillota > Clostridia > Oscillospirales > Ruminococcaceae > Anaerotruncus. Next base: position 24,313 of record CALXGW010000082.1, read on the forward strand.
AAAACCGTCCTGGGTACGCGAGGTGAAAATACAAAGTCTGATGCTGGCGATGGCGCTCTTTTTGACGCTGCTTTTCCTGTGGGCGGTCGACTTTTTTGGATATTTCCTGGTATGGCCGGTCATTTCTTCCCTGAGCAGGATGGGGATGTCCGAAGAGATCCTGATCGAACTGTACGGGATCGGCGCATATGTATTGGTATTCGGCCTGCCGTACCTGCTGTATGCAGCCGCGATCCGGTTCCGGCTCACCGGGATCCCGCATGACCCGGTCTACCCGCCGGTAACGGCGTCGGCGACCGGCATCTGTTTGGGCGTTTCGGTTTTGGGAGTGCTGTGCGCAATGATCCTCAACGCCTTTTTGATGACGATCGGGCTGTATCCGCCCGACCTGTATACCCCGCTGCCCCAAAACCCGGTAGCGCTTCTGCTGAATATGATCAGCCTGACCGTACTGCCGGCATTGCTGGAGGAATTTGTGAGCCGGGGGATCGTTTTGGGGAGCCTGCGGCGGTATGGGGACAGGTTTGCCATCGTGGTTTCCGCTTTTATGTTTGCCCTACTGCACCGCAATACCGTACAGCTGCCGAATGCTTTCCTGCTCGGGCTTGCATTGGGATATTTCTTTATCAAGACCAATTCGATCTGGACCTGTGTGATCATCCATTTTGTGAACAACCTGCTGGCATTTTTGCTCAGTGCGGCGATGGAATATATGGACCCGATTCTTGCGGCGCTGGTGGATTATACGTCGCTGCTGATCTATCTGGCGCTGGGATTGTGCGGGCTGTGCTGTTTGATCGCCCGGCGGGTGGACTTTTCCCTGCCAAAGCGGATGGGGACGCCTGGGGCGCTGCCGGCTGCCAGGTATTTTTTCCTGAATATACCGATGGTGATCGTGCTGGTATTGTACGGCGTTTCGATCCTGTTGAGTTTCTATTCCGGGTATTGAATGGGGAGGGGCACATGGAGCAAGACGAAAAATTTATGGACCTTGCTATCGAATTGGCGAAACAGGCTGCTGCGATTGGGGAGGTGCCGGTCGGGGCGGTCGCCGTATGGGAGGGCGAGGTCGTGGGGACCGGGTTCAACCGCAGGGAAACGGCGAAAAATGCGCTGGCACATGCTGAACTGGAGGCGATCCATGCCGCCTGTGTGCGGCTGGGGGGATGGAGGCTGCACAAATGCGACCTGTATGTGACGCTGGAACCCTGCCCGATGTGCGCCGGGGCGATCGTCAATGCGCGCATCCGGCGGGTGGTTTATGGCGCGCGCGACCCAAAGGCGGGATGCCTGGGTTCCGTCTGCGATTTTAGCGGGCTGCCTTTCAACCACAAGCCTGAGATCGTATCCGGGGTGCGGGAACAGGAATGCGCCGGGCTGCTTTCGGATTTTTTCCGTCGGCTGCGGGAAAAACGGGCGCAGGCAAAATGATGCCGGCATACCCTTTCGGGATGCAAAAAAGACAAAAGAACAGGCCGGATAAGGGGAATCCCTCATCCGGCCTGTTCTTTTTGGGTTTGCTGTGCATAGATCCGATAAGCGGGCAGATAATCCGAAAATAGGAAGGTGGGATCGGTGCCCCATCCCGCGGCAGGCAAAGGAAGTTTGCAAAGGTCGATGCGGGAAGCGCAGACCGCCCCTTCCGGCTGTTCACAGGCGGCGCTTACCCCCATCGGCGAAAGGATCTGCGCGCGAAGCCGGTGGTATTTGGTGGTGAGCAGGGGGCTTTCGATCAGGTAAGCGGGGGACTGCCTGGCACGGCAGAAATCCAGCCCGGCCGGGAAGGTATCCGCACAGAGCGGCATGGCGATGATCTGGGCAGATTTTTTCTGCAGGATATGGAACAGTTCAAAATAATAAGCGTCGGCCCCGATGACGATGCCCACCTTGCCCAGCAGGGTATCGGCCGGTTGGGCCGACTGGCCGGGAGTAACCCCCAGAGCGGCGGCGAGCCCGGTGGGGCAAAGCTGGTCCTGGGTATGGATGGCCTCGCCATCCGGGCTGAAAAGCAGCGAACGGTGGTAAAGCTGCTGATCTTCCCAGACAAAGATGCTGCCGGCGCAGATATAAGCCTTCTGCAGCAGGGCGAGGGTGCTGAAGGTGTACAGATGGATTTCATATAAAAATCCCTGGGCAGTCCGGACAAGGTTGGAAAACCGCTCGAGGGTGGAGGCGGGAAGGTCTTCCAGCGGGGTTTGCAGGACATCCAGCAGCAGCTTGCCGCAGCCGGGCATCAGCGAAAGCGGCAGCAGGCCGGTATACTGCGGGAAAACGATCAGATGGGCGCCGGTATCGGCTGCTGACTTTGTAAAATACAGCATTTCCGAAAGGTAATCCTCCAGCCCGCGGTAAGGGCGGGGCGCCATCTGTACGGCGGCGGTGCGCACATTTTCCGGCGCTGCAAATTTCAGCGGCGGCCGGCTGCTCTGCCCATGTTTTTCCAGGTAGCGCACAATCTTTTTGGGGGTTACCGAAAAAGATACCAAAAAAGCGGAACAATCCAAAGCAAACTGCGGCATCCCGTCACCTCCCCAACTCGTTCTGATGATGCAAAAATACTTCGGTATTCAGCGCGTCCAGCAGCGGAAGCTGTTGGCGCACCTCATCCAGCCGGTCAAAATTCAGGATGAACCGGCCGATGTTGGTTTCCCGCCGCACCAAAAACCCATCCTGCGCACGGGTGAGCGGGGCGGGGCAGCAGACGCTGCAGCCGGCTGCCGAATGGCTGATGACATAAAGGTTCTGGGTCTGGGCGGTATTCCAGGCGGTTTGATAGAGTTCCTCCACCGTATCTTCCGCGACATCTATCATCCGTACCGAAAGCACCAGCCCGGCGCCCTTGAGCGCAGCGGTACGCAGGACCCGCTGGTCGCGGATATCCTCGTCCACGCATAAAAATACCCGCCCGAACGGCGTATCCAGGATGGTGGTTTCCTGTCCGGGCTGTGTCCGTCCCTGTAAAGGCATCGGCTCACACAGCGCAACCTGCCGGTCGATCGGCAGGCCGTCCGGGCCAAACAGGCACAGGCAGAGCGCATCTTCCAGCAAAAAAAGCCCACTGAGCAGGCAGACGGTGTATTTTTTCGCATAAGAAGCGCAGGTGAGCAGATGGCGGCGGACTGCTTCCGGGTCAGCGATCAGGGAGGTCGCACCTTCTATCAAAACCAGGCCCGCATCGGAGGAAGGCGCGCGGGTCAACGGTAAAATTTCAACGACAAGCGGTTCCAAAACGGACGCACAGCCCCCTTCATATCAATTGATTGTAACCAGTATACCGCGTCCGGGCAGGTTTGACAAGCGGTAAGATACCCCCGTACCGGTGCAAAAACACGGCGGCGCAAATGGGATGCGCAAACCGGCAGAGTGGAGGGATCGCTTTGCAAGGGGATTTGCCGGTAAAGCGGCAGGGGGGACAGGAGATAAAAAAATTTTGTAACAAATTGCCGCTGAGAGGGTCTAATGGTCGTCAGGAGGTGAGATGGTGGAAGACTTTGACAGGATATACGCCGCCTATTTTTCAGACGTGTATCAATTTGTACTGCGCCTCTGTCAAAATCCGGCATTGGCAGAGGAAATCACGCAGGAAACATTTTTTCGGGCATTGAAAAATATTGACCGGTTCAAGGGGGATTGCAAACTCAGCACCTGGTTATGCACGATCGCAAAAAATACCTTTTTCCATCAGATCCGCAAAAACAAGCGGCAGGCGGATGTACCGCTGGAAATCATAGGATCGGATGAAAATATCGAGGAAAGATTTGCCGACCGGCAAACGGCTTATGCGGTCCATGAAGCCCTGCATAAACTCAAAGAGCCGTATAAAGAGGTATTTTGGCTGCGTACGTTCGGGGAATTGCCTTTCGCGCAGATTGCAGCGCTGTTCGGCAAAACAGAAAGCTGGGCGAGGGTCACCTATTACCGCGCAAAAATTTTGATCAGGGAGGAATTGGAATGAAATACCCTTGCGGGATCATCAAAGATTTGCTGCCGCTCTATATCGACGATATCGCCAGCACGGACACCAAAATGGCGGTTGAAACCCATATGGCAGAGTGTGAAAATTGCAGGGAATACTATGAATCCATGCGGTCAACAAACGGGTTTACAGGGAAAAAATGCGGCGATCCGGGGGATGCCCAAATGGCCGACAGCTTAAAAAAGATCAAACTGAAAATCGACCGGAAAATCCGGAAAATCATCCTTTGTGCGGCATCGGCAGCGCTGATCCTGGTAATCGCTTTCCAGATACTTTTCAATCTGCCGGTCAAAACGATCGGCCTGAGCGATATCCGCGTGACCGTCGATGCGTACCCGATGGCGGAAATCGCCAGTGCCGGCAGCGCAGGCCCGGATTCGGTCAAAATTACCGCCGGGGAAACGGATGGCAGCGAAATCTACCGGCTGGAGATCCCGGCGATGCCGAATGCGGATATTTCCGTTACCAAAGACATCATCGATCACCAGGGCTTTGTCAGCGTGATTACCTGGAACAGCCCGTACCAGATCCGGGAGATCAAATATGCGGACGATAACGATGAAAAAACCATATATGTGGAGTCCTTCCGAACGACCCTCCTCAACAACCGGATGGAAGGGAATTTGCAGTCGGTGCAAAATCTGGAATTCCGGGAGATCGACCGGATCGTTTTTGTCGGCGGCGGGCAGCAGGTGGTGCTTTGGAGCAAATGACCCGTTTGCCCTGTAAACCAGGCGTTTGCAAATGCCTGCCGGCCGCATACATGGGCAGCGCAGGACAAAAAGCCCGGATATGGCCTAATTTACAGGCCATATCCGGGCTTGCTTGATGGGCCGGATTTCCCAAAGCCTGGGAAATTACCGTTCGAGGTTCTGTTCGCGCGAGGGGCCGACCCCTACCATCTGGATTGGGCATCCGCAAACTTCCTCAAGTTTTTCGATATACCGTTTGCAGGCGTCCGGCAGTTCGTCATAGCTATGGCAGGCGCTCAAATCGCCGGTGAACCCATCCACTTCCTCGTAGACCGGGCTGCATTCCGCAAGTTCCTCGATCGTCGGCGGGAAATCACGCAGGATGGTCCCGTCGGCTTTTTGGTAGGCGACGCAGATCTTGAGTTTGCCCAGATTGGACAGGGTGTCAATCTTGTTGATCGCAAGCCCGGTCAGGCCGTTGACCCGCACCGAATGGCGCATAATTACCGCGTCGAACCAGCCGCAGCGGCGGGGACGCCCGGTGACGGTGCCGAATTCATGACCGAGGTTGCGGATGGTATCGCCCATCTCGTCGAACAGCTCGGTCGGGAAGGGGCCGGCGCCCACACGGGTGGTATACGCTTTGGCGACGCCGATCACTTCGTCGATCCTGGTCGGGCCGACGCCGCTGCCCACGCAGACGCCGCCCGAAACCGGGTGGGAACTGGTGACAAACGGGTAGGTGCCGAAATCGATATCCAGCAGGGTGCCCTGCGCGCCTTCGAACAGGACTTCTTTCCCGTCACGGATGGCCTGGTCAGCCAGGACGGAAACATCCGCGATATATTTGTGCAGGCGCTGGCCATAAGCGGTATAAGAGGCGATGATTTCCTCCAGGTCGAGCGGGGATTCTTTATAAAAATCGGTGAGCAGGCGGTTTTTGATCGCGCCGTAGGTGCGCACCTTTTCGGCAAGCAGTTCCGGGTGCACCAGGTCGTACATCCGCAGCCCGGAACGTTCGGCTTTATCCATATAGCACGGGCCGATGCCTTTTTTGGTGGTACCAATCTCGGATTTCCCCCGCATCTTTTCGCTCAGGCCATCCAAAATCAGATGCCAGGGCATGATGACATGCGCGCGCGGGTCAATGCGCAGATGTTCGCAGCTGACGCCGCGGCTCTCGAGCGCATCAATCTCCCCGAGGATGCCCTGAGGGTTGATGACCACCCCGCTGCCGAGCAGGCAGAGGGTATTCGGGTACAGGATGCCGGACGGGATCAGCTGCAGTTTATACACTTCCCCGTTGCTTTCCACTGTATGCCCGGCATTGTTGCCGCCTTGCGCGCGCACAACCACCTCCGCCCGGGACGCAAGGATGTCAATGATTTTCCCCTTGCCCTCGTCCCCCCATTGGACGCCGACCACTACTTTAGCAGGCATAATGAAAAAACCTCCTGTCGTTTCAAAACGAAAATTTACATAAAAAGGGCAGAAAACACCATATTTTAGTATAACAAAAATCGACATGGATAGCAACTGTGAATATTTTTTATTTTCAGGCAAAAACTAGGCGTAACTTGTGGAGTTTCACGAAGCAATCTTGTAATAAAGGTGGAATGACCTATGAAAATGACGCCGGAAGAATATGGACGGCTGGCCCAAAAGGCGTCGCCGCCGTCCCCGATGGGGAAAAACCTGCTGATGGCATTTTTATGCGGCGGCGGGATCTGTGCGCTGGGGGAAGGGTTCCGGCTGCTCTATCAATGGCTTGGCGCCGATGAAGAACTGGCCGCAGCCGGGGTGAGTGTGACGCTGATCTTTTTGGCAGTGCTGCTGACCGGGCTGAACGTATACGATAACCTTGCCAAACATGCGGGCGCAGGGACACTGGTGCCGATTACCGGGTTTGCAAATTCGGTCGCATCCCCGGCACTGGAATTTAAAAGCGAAGGGTTTATCCTGGGGCTGGGTGCAAAAATGTTCATCATTGCCGGCCCGGTGATCGTATATGGGACGGCCGCCAGCATCCTTTACGGGCTGGTGCTCTGGCTGTTCCGGCTGTACTGAGGGGGCAGGGCAGATGGCAAGCCGCAAGGGAAAATATACCATCCTCTTTGACGATCCGCCGGGGATCCGCGCTTCGGCTGCGGTAGGCTGCGCAAAGGAGGCAGACGGCCCGCTCGGGGATATGTTTGATATCATCAACCGGGACAGCTATTTTGGGCAGAAGACCTGGGAAAAAGCCGAAAGTGAGATGCAGAAGCAGGCAGTTGCCAAAGCGCTGGAAAAAGCCGGGCTGACAGCTTCCGAGGTGGAGGCGGTATTCGCCGGCGACCTACTCAACCAATGCGTCGGTTCGACTTATGGGCTGCGTGCGCTGGGTATCCCGTTCGTCGGGCTGTTCGGGGCCTGTTCCACCATGGCGGAAAGCTTATGCGTCGCCGCGACTTTTCTGGATGCGGGCGCGATCAAGCGGGGAATTGCCTGCACATCCTCCCATTTCTGCACAGCAGAACGGCAGTTCCGTTACCCGCTGGAATACGGCGGGCAGCGTCCGCCTACCGCCCAGTGGACAGCGACCGCTTCGGGGGCAGCTGTGCTGGAAAAAGGGGACCTGCCCCCGTTTATCCGCGGCATCACGATCGGCACCATTGAGGACCTGGGGATTTGCGACGCAAACAATATGGGTGCTGCCATGGCCCCAGCTGCTGCGGCCACCCTAAAACACTTTTTTGAGGACACCGGTACAAAGCCGGCGGATTTCGACCTGGTTATCACCGGGGACCTCGGGCAGGTGGGGAGCGAATTGCTGCGGGAACTGCTGCGCCGGGACGGCTACGATCTCGAACACCGGCAGTCGGACTGCGGGATGCTGCTGTTTGACCGGGAAAAACAGGACGTCCATGCGGGCGGCAGCGGCTGTGGCTGCGCGGCCTCGGTCTTTTGCGGGCATCTTGTCCCACTGCTGCGGCAAAAAAAGCTCCGGGATATCCTTTTTATCGCGACCGGTGCGCTGATGAGCCCAACGGTGGTCCAGCAGGGGGAAAGCATTGCATCCATCGCGCATTTGGTCTATCTGTCATCTGAAAAAAGCGGAGGGAAGATCTGATGGATGTTTTGTTATCGCTGCTCAAAGCGTTTTTGGTTGGCGGGGCGCTCTGTGCGGTTGGCCAGATACTGATCGACCGTACCAAGCTGACCCCGGCGCGCATCCTGACCAGCTATGTGGTGATCGGGGTGCTTTTGGGGGCGTTGGGAATCTACCCCAAGCTGGTGGAATTTGCCGGCGCAGGCGCTTCCGTCCCGCTGCTGGGGTTCGGCAACCTGTTGGCCAAAGGGGTGCGCGAGGCGGTCAAGGCCGACGGCGCACTCGGCATTTTGACCGGCGGATTTACCGCCGCTGCCGCCGGGATCGCTGCCGCCCTCTTTTTCTCCCTGGTTGCGGCGCTGGTTTTTAAGCCCAAGGAAAAGGGGTAAGGGCTGCTGTATAGGAAAAATGAAAAACCGCCGCGGGGCATCAGCCCTGCGGCGGTTTGCTGCATTTTGTTTTGGCACGGTTCAGAAAACCGGGATGACCGAACCTTCATATTTCTGCTCGATAAAGGTTGCATTTTCTTCGCTCTGGAGGGCTTCCACCAGCTTTTGGATTTCCGGGCGGGTTTCATCCCCATTGCGGACGGCCAGGATATTCGCAAATTCCTGCGCCGCTTCGGAATCCTTATCTTCAGCATCCAGCATCGTTCCACCGATACCGGCGCCCACTGCATAGTTGCCGTTGATGACTGCGAAATCCACATCCGCCAGCACAGTCGGCAGCTGGACGGCTTCCATCTCGATGAATTCAATATTATGCGGGTTATCCACGATGTCCAGCGGGGTCGCTTCCAGGCCGGCGCCATCCTTCAGGGTGATGAAGCCCAGCTTTTGCAGCAGGAGCAGCGCGCGCGCTTCATTGGTGGGGTCGTTCGGCACGGCGATGGAGGCGCCGTCCTGCAGTTCCTCCAAAGTGGCGGTACGGCCGGGATAAATGCCCATCGGCTCAAAATGGATATAGGCGGCGGCGACCATATCGGTGCCGTTTTTGGCGTTGAAATCTGCCAGGTACGGATAATGCTGGAAATAGTTGGCGTCGATATCCCCCGCGTCCAGCGCCTCGTTCGGGATGACATAATCGGTGAATTCCTCGATCACCAGTTCAATGCCCTCTTTGGCCAGCAGCGGCTTAATGTTTTCCAGAATTTCCGCATGCGGGGCAGGGGACGCGCCGACGGTGATGGTGATGGTTTCCGCACTGGAGGATTCCACCGTCTCAGAAGCCGGTTCCTGGCTTGCCTGGGAAGAGGGGGCGGCGCTGGAAGTTTCTTCCTGCCCGCCGCAGGCGGACAGGGACAGTACAGTCAATGCAGCGACCGAAGCGGCGAGAAGCCTTTTGGATAATTTCATAACATCTTCCTCACTTTACAGTTAAAATAATGATTCAGCAAAAATATGCGCCGAACCGGATGGGTTTATACCAAACTTACCGGTTGCTTTTATCCACCCGGTAAGCCAGTTTATCAAAAGTGACCTGTATCACGCAGACGATGATGACCAGCAGCACAATGGTAATCAGCATCGTCCGGGTATCATAGCGGTGATGGCCATACCGGATGGCGATGTCCCCCAGGCCGCCGCCGCCGATGGCGCCCGCCATGGCGGAATAACCGATCAGCGTGATCGTCGTGATCGAAAGCCCCCGCACCAGCGAAGGGATTGCTTCCGGGAGCATGACCCGCAGGATGATCTGCCGGTTGGTGGCCCCCATACATTTTGCGGCATCGATCACGCCGGCGTCGATCTCCGCCAGCGAACTTTCCACCAGCCTTGCCACAAATGGGGCAGCGGCAACGATCAGGGCGACGCAGGCCGCTGTCGGGCCGATGGCTTTTCCAACGATCAGGCGGGTAAACGGGGAGATAAACACCATCAAAATAATAAACGGCAGCGAACGCAGGATGTTGATTACCCAGCCGAACGCCCAGTTGAAGGAATGGTTTTCCACGATACCGCCCTTGCTGGTGACCGAAAGCAGGACGCCGGCCGGGACGCCGAGGAGATAGGCAAAAACCGTGGAGAGGGCGACCATATAAAGGGTTTCGCCCGTCCCTTTGATCAGAAGCTCAACCATGTTTTTTCTCCTCCCTTCCAAGCAAAAGCTTTGTAATATCGCTTTTGGGGTCTGCAAAGACCTCTTTGGTGCTGCCGCATTCGACAAATTCTGCTGCGTCGATGACGGCGACTTTATTGCAGATGGCTTTTACCACCGCAATTTCATGGGTGATGATCACAATGGTGACATGCAGCTTGGTGTTGATGTCATAAAGCAGCTCCAGCACGCTTTTGGTGGTCAGCGAGTCAAGCGCGGAAGTCGGCTCGTCGCACAAAAGCACCTCCGGGCTGGTGGACAGCGCGCGGGCGATTGCCACCCGCTGTTTCTGCCCGCCGGAGAGCTGCGCCGGATAGCTGGCCGCCTTATTTTCCAGCCCGACCATCTGCAAAAGCTGCATTGCCCGTTCCCGGGCTTTTTCTTTCGGGACGCCCGCCAATGAAAGCGGAAACATCACGTTCTGCAAAACAGTGCGCTGCATCAGCAGGTTATAGCCCTGGAAGACCACCCCCATGCGGCGGCGCAATTCGATCAACTGCTGCCCGGAAAGGCTGGAATAATCCACCCCATCCAGCGAGATGCTGCCTTCCGTGGGGGTTTCCAGGGTGGAAAGGCAGCGCAGCAGGGTGGATTTCCCGGCGCCGCTCATGCCGATGATGCCGAAGATATCCCCCTTTTCAATGCTGAGGTTCACATCCCGCAGGGCGGTGATTGGCCCGGATTTATCCTGAAAGGTTTTGGTAAGATGTTTGATTTCGATCATACGGAGTCCTCCTGTCCGATTGCTGGCCATTATCCCTGAAAAAACAAAAAAACTTCCGTCCCGATCCCATCGACCCAAGGACGAAAGTTCTAAAACTTCGTGGTACCACCTTGTTTTGCCCCATGCGGGGCCTCACCGGCGTCTGGAGCTCAAACGCCTGCTGCTGTAACGGGCAGACCCGGCGCGGACTAAAAGCTTTCGCCCGCGCGGCTCCAAGACCATGTTCAGCAATCCCCATCCCACCCCATCCCACCGCCAGGGGCTCTCTGCAGGGAAAAAGAAAGCTTACTCTTCTCTTCAACGCCATGTTATCTTTTCTGCTATTTGGTTGATCCAACCCGGCCGGCAGCCCTTGAGCGGAAATCCGGCCAACCCTACGCTTATTATGATATGGCCGCAAGCCGAAAGGCTTGCGCACCGCGAACCGCAATAAAACCCGCTGTCCCCGCGCCTTTCGCTAGACCGGTTTGCAGCGATGGCATAACAAAGCGCAGCGCGCGGTTTTTGCCGCGCGAAGCCGCCCGGGGGAGCGGCTACAACCAGCGCAGATGGTTGCTCCTGCGGTTATTATAGCATAGTTTAAAAAATCGTCAAGGGGGCGGCTTGTGCATTCAGGCTTGCTTTTCCACCAGTTCCCCCTGCTCGTTGAATTTCAGCTCAGTGACATTGGAGCGGGTGTAGTGCAGGATGGTATCCAGGCGTTTGCGCTCGTCGGGGGCATAGAAAACATAAGAAACCCCCTCTTTTTTGGCGCGCCCGGTACGCCCGATGCGGTGGATATAATATTCGTTTTCCATCGGGATTTCGTAATTGACCACGGCGTCCACGTCGCTTACGTCGATCCCGCGGGCGGCCACGTCGGTCGCAACCAGGATATCGATTTTTTCCGCCCGGAAATCAGCCATGATCTGATTGCGTTCCCGCTGACGCATGTCCCCGTTGAGGCACTCGGCCTTGAAGCCGCGGTCGCGCAGCAGCCCGGCAAGGCTGGTGGTGCTGTATTTGGTGTTGCAGAAGATCATCACCTTGTGATAATCGTATGCGCGCAGGATGTAACACAGGTCGGCCAGCTTCTGGCGGCCGGTGCTCTGGATCATATACTGGGTGATCTTTGGCTGGCTTTCCTTGACCGGTTCAACCGTCAGCTCCACTGTATCGCGCTGGTAAAGCCAGCCGATATCCATGACTTCACGGGAAATGGTAGCGGAAAACATGACCATCTGGCGGCCTTTGGGCATCTGGTCAAGAATTTTGCAGACGTCCTTATAAAACCCCATATCCAGCATCTCATCCGCCTCGTCCAGCACGACGAAACGCACCTGGGAAAGCTTGATGGTGCGGCGGTGCAGATGGTCGAGCATCCGTCCCGGTGTGGCGACGACGATCTGCGCCCCGCGTTTGAGGGCGCTGATCTGTTTATCGATCGGCCGTCCGCCGTAGACGGCGACGATTTTGACGGCGGGTTTAAAAAAGGCCAGTTCGCGCAGTTCATCACAGATCTGGGTGGAGAGTTCCCGCGTCGGGCAAAGGATGACCGCCTGTACGGCGGCCAGTTCCGGGTCGATCTTTTCAATGATCGGGATGCCGAATGCGCAGGTTTTGCCGGTGCCGGTGGGGGCTTTGGCGATGATCTCATGCCCTTCGAGCATCACCGGGATGGCTTTTTCCTGGATTTCAGTCATTTCCGAAAAGCCCATCC
>CALXGW010000083.1 GCA_944387965.1 uncultured Anaerotruncus sp.
AGGGTGTGGCTCTTGGAGGAACCGGTCGCGCCGCCGCAGCCGTCACGGCCGGTACGGCCGCCCAGCAAAATGACCGCATCGCCCGGGTCGGGACATTCGCGGATGACATTCTCCGCCGGCGCGGCGCCCAGTACGGCGCCGATCTCCAGGCGTTTTGCCGCATAACCCGGATGGTAGACCTCGGCGACATGCCCGGTCGCCAGCCCGATCTGGTTGCCATAGGAACTGTAACCGGCGGCAGCAGTCGTGACGATCTTGCGCTGCGGCAGCTTGCCGGGCATCGTCTGGGACAGGGGGACGGTCGGGTCGGCCGCGCCGGTCACCCGCATCGCCTGATAGACATAGCTGCGCCCGGAAAGCGGGTCGCGGATCGCCCCGCCCAGGCAGGTGGCTGCGCCGCCGAACGGTTCGATCTCGGTGGGGTGGTTATGGGTTTCATTTTTAAACAGCAGCAGCCAATCCTCGTCTTTCCCATCGACGTCCACCGTGATCTTGACTGTGCAGGCGTTGATCTCATCCGATTCGTCCAGATCGGTCAGCAGGCCGTCCGCTTTGAGGGCCTTTGCCCCGATGACTGCCAAATCCATCAGGGTCATCGGTTTCTGTTTGCCCTGTTTGACGTACAGCCGGTCGCGCAGTTCGAGGTATTTTTCAAAACTTTTCTGGATATAGGGCGCATTGTCGATCTTGACGTCGCCCAGTTCGGTCAGGAAGGTGGTGTGGCGGCAATGATCCGACCAATAGGTGTCGATCATCCGGATTTCGGTAATCGTAGGATCGCGGTGTTCGGTATCACGGAAATACGCCTGGCAGAAGGCGATATCGTCGGTATCCATCGCCAGCCCATAGCGGGTGACAAAATCCGTAAGCCCGTCCTGGCCCAGCTGGGTAAACCCGGCGAGGGTTTCGACCGTTTCCGGGATATCGTAACGCATGGCGAGGGTTTCCGGTTTTTCAAGCGAAGCCAGGCGGCTTTCCACTGGGTTCACCAGGTAATGCTTGATCTGCGCAAGGTCGTCTTCCGAAAGCGGGCCGGTCAGGATATAAACCCGCGCGGTGCGTACGACCGGCTGCTCCTTTGCAGTGGACAGCGAAATGCACTGCGCGCAGGAATCTGCCCGCTGATCGAACTGCCCAGGCAGGTATTCGACCGCGAAAACATGCATATCGTCAGAAAGAGGCGGCAGTTCGTCATAGGTCAGATCCACCTGCGGTTCAGAAAAGATGGTATGCCGCGCCTGCTTAAAATCTTCGGGGCTGATATGTTCGACGTCATACCGGTTGATTACCCGCACACTGGACACCTTGTCCATCATTAAAACGGTGCGCAGGTCGCTGAGTACGCCGGCCGCCTCAACGGCATAGGCCGGCTTTTTTTCAACATAAATACGGAAAACACTCACATGCAAGACCTCTTTCTGTATTGAAATGGGATGCCGGGGCATCGGTTTTATGCAAAAGGCAGGTAAAAAAACAGCAAAAAAACGGTTATGCCTGGATTTCCCCAAGGCACCAGTCGGTATAGGCGCAGATGATTTTGACCGGCAGGGCCTGTCCGCACACATCCTTGCCAAAAGCAGCCCGGACCGGCGTATAATTTTCAGCGTATCCCTCATACATGCCGTCCGGCAGGGCGGTTTCAAACAGCACATGGACGGTTTTTCCCATCTGGGACTGCAAAAATGCCGCACGGGAACGCCGGGTGGAAAAGATCATGGCCGCGCTGCGCTGTTCCTTGATGTGTTTGGGCACCTGGCCGGGCATGCGGTCAGCACGGGTGCCGGGACGCCGGGAATAGGCGAAGACATGCGCTTTGGCAAAACCCATCTGCGCGGCAAAGGCGAGCGAATCGGCAAATTCTTCGTCTGTTTCGCCCGGGAAGCCGACCATGATATCGGTCGTAATCGCGCAATTGTCAAAATGCCGGCGCAGGCTGCCGGCGATCCGTGCATATTCGGCCGTATCATAATGGCGGTTCATCCGTTTCAGGGTGGCGTCGCATCCGCTTTGCAGCGAAAGATGGAATTGCGGGCACATCTGCGGGATGGCAGCCATGCGGGCAATATCTTCATCGGTCAGCAGTTCCGGTTCCAGCGAACCCAGCCGGATACGGCGGATGCCGGGCACCGATGCGGCAATTTCAATCGCATCGATTAGCCGCAGCCCCAGTTCTTTCCCATAACAGGACAGGTTGATGCCGACCAGCACCGCCTCCTGATAACCGGCGGCGGCAAGCTGGGAAAGTTCCTCCCACAGCTGGTCCGGCTGTTTGGAGCGGACCGGGCCGCGTGCGGTTGGGATGATGCAATAGGAACAGTAGCGCTCGCATCCGTCCTCGATCTTGACAAATGCGCGGGTGCGCTCCAAAAAGCGTTCGGCGCGGCAATCTTCAAAGGCTTCCCCAGCTTCATGCGGCTGGATATCCACGATTTTTTCCCCGCTCGCAAGGCACTGGGCAACCTGGCGCACCAGCTTGGCGCGCCCGCGGGCGCCGGTGATGATATCCGCTTCCGGAAGCTGTTGGGCAAGGCCGGGGAATGCCTGGGGGAAACATCCGGTCAGCACCAGTTTGGCTGCGGGGTTCTGCGATTTGAAATGCCGGAGCATCTGCCGGGTCTTTTTGTCCCCGGTCGCGGTGACGGTACAGGAGTTGATGACATAAACGTCTGCCGCGTCGGTATGCGATACGATATCGTAACCGTCCGCGGCGAAAAGCTGGGATAAAATTTGGCTCTCATATTGGTTCACTTTGCAGCCCAGGGTATAAAAAGCAATCCTCATTCATACACTCCGCCTAAAAACGATAAAATAATCATGTGCAAAATACACAACAAAAATGGACAAATTTTTTATGATATACATATTATAATGAATTTCAGCAACAATTACAATTAGCAGTTGACTTAAAGAATCCGCATTGATATAGTGTATTTGTAGTAAAAACAGAAATAAGTCATATGTTCATTCCGAAGGAGGTAATACAGGATGAAATCTTTGACGATTAAGCTGGATACGATCAGCGATGTGAAAAATTTTGTCAATATCGTTTCCAAATATGATTTTGAAGTCGATCTGGTGTCGGGCCGTTATGCGGTCGATGCGAAATCCATCATGGGGATTTTCTCGCTCGACCTGGCAAAACCGATCAAAATGGAAATTTACTCGGACGACTGCGACGCCTTTTTGGAGCAGGTCAAGGAATTTTCGGCGGAGGGCTGAGCCTTTGCCCGTCCCAGGCTTCGGGAAAATTGTGAAAAGCACATCCGGTTTTTTGCTGGGTGTGCTTTTTTGCTGTGCAAAAACATAATACGCCATTTTCCCGTCCCCGTGGGGCAACCGGAAATGATGTGCCAAAACTTCATGTGCCCCGTCTTTTGCCTTATTTTCATGGTGCGGCAAAGGCGCATGAAGTTTTCTGCCGCCGGGGCCATGCATTTGGGGCGGGCGCCCTGTCCGTGCGGCATGCGCGGGACAAAACACGCATATAGATGTACCATCTTGCAAGCAGAGGTGGGAAGATATGATGAAACGGCTGATGGCATTCGGCATGTGTTTGTTATGCTGCGTATACAGCCTGCCGGTATGGGCGGAGGATGAACCGGATATGACGGCGTTGGAAGCGGCTGCCAAGGTGGATGAAGGGATCCCTGCGCGTTCCGCCATCCTGGTGGAACAGCAGACCGGGCAGGTGCTTTATGAAAAAAATGCGGATGAGGTGCTGCCTCCGGCGTCGGTGACAAAGATCATGACTCTGCTGCTGACCATGCAGGCGCTCGAGCAGGGGAAGCTGGACCTGGATCAGCAGGTGGCTTGTTCGGCGCATGCGGCCTCGATGGGCGGCAGCCAGATTTGGCTGGAGGAAGGGGAAGCTTTGACGGTTGATGATCTGCTCAAAGCTACTGCAATCTCAAGTGCAAATGATGCGTCGGTCGTCCTGGCGGAAGCGGTTGCAGGCAGCGAAGAAGCGTTTGTGGATATGATGAACGACCAGGCGGCGGCATTGGGGATGGAAAACACCCATTTCGTCAATGCAACCGGCCTGGACGCCGAAGGGCATGTCACGACTGCCCGGGATATCGCAACCATGAGCTGCGCGCTGCTGCGTTACCCATTGATCCGGCAGTATACCAGCGTCTGGATGAGCGAACTGCGGGACGGGAAGACCCAGCTGGTCAATACCAATAAGCTGGTGCGGTTTTATGACGGCTGCGACGGGCTGAAGACCGGCACGACCGATGGGGCGGGAAGCTGCCTTGCGGCGAGCGCAACCAAAAAAGGCATGTCGCTGGTTGCGGTGACATTGGGCAGCCCGACTTCGGAGGAACGGTTTTCCGCAGCCAGAGGGCTGCTGGACTATGGCTTTGCCAACTACACCAGGCTGGAACTGCCGGAACCGGAGGGATTGGAACCAGTTCGGGTGCGGGGCGGCGTACAACAGCAGGTGGAGGTGGAGTGCCGGATGCCGGAGGCGGTGATCGTGCGCACGGCGGATAAAGGCGATGTCACCCAGCAGGTGCAGCTGGCCGAAGATGTGCAGGCCCCGGTCGAGCAGGGGCAGGCGCTCGGGACGGTCACAGTGCAGGTAGGGGATTCGGTGATCTGCGAATACAGCCTGGTGGCAGCCTGTGCGGTGGAAAAAATGACCTTCGGGAAAGCGCTTGCAAAACTGTTTGAAAGCCTGGCAGCCTGTTAGGAAAGACGGCATCCCCCTGTGAAGCCGGTGGGGCTTTGCAGGGGGCGGCTGCGGGGGGAAAACCGGACAAGGCCGCAGGGACGGAAGCGCCGAATTCCGCCAAAAAGTTCATACAAAATTTTAACATCGTTATATTGCAATAAGATTGGAAATAGGGTAAAATATGTGTAAGAAAGGACCGATGTGCTGCCAATCTGGTTGTGCTATTTGTACAATATCCACCGAAAGGACTGATCACTATGGCGGTAAAACTGAATACCCGTTACTTGCAGGGCTTTGTCAATGCGCATGAGTTGCAGGCGATCGCGCCGCAGGTTTCGGCTGCCCACCGTACGCTGGAAGACCGTTCCGGGTTAGGGAATGATTTCCTGGGCTGGGTGGATCTTCCGGTAAACTATGACAAAGAGGAATTTGCACGCATCAAAGCAGCGGCAAAGAAGATCCAGTCGGATACCGATATCCTAATTGTCATTGGGATCGGCGGCTCCTATCTGGGTGCGCGCGCTGCGTTGGATCTGCTTTGTTCCCCGATGTACAACAATCTCAAAAAGGATACGCCGGATATCTATTTTGTGGGCAACAGCATCAGCCCGGATTATCTGAATACCATCCTCAAGATTTGCGAGGGCAAACGTATTTCCGTGAACGTGATCTCCAAATCCGGCACCACCACCGAGCCGGCGCTGGCATTCCGGGTATTCCGGGAGCTGCTGGAGGAAAAATACGGCAAGGAAGGCGCAAAAGGGCGCATTTATGCCACAACCGATAAGGCCCGCGGCACCCTCAAGGAGCTTTCCGACCGGGAAGGATATGAAACCTTTGTGATCGCCGACGATGTGGGCGGGCGTTATTCGGTCCTGACTGCGGTCGGCCTGCTGCCGATGGCGGTGGCCGGCATCGATATCGATGCGAGCATGCAGGGCGCGGCCGATGCGCGGGCGGCATATTCGGTGGACGATCTGGAAAAGAACGACTGCTATAAATACGCAGCGCTGCGTAACATCCTTTACCGCAAGGGCAAATCGGTCGAGCTGCTGGTCAGCTATGAGCCAGCGTTTGCGATGATGAACGAGTGGTTCAAACTGCTTTACGGCGAAGGCGAAGTCAAGGACCACAAGGGGCTGTTCCCGGCGTCGGTCGTCTTTTCCACCGACCTGCATTCGATGGGGCAGTTCATCCAGGAAGGCAGCCGGGTCATGTTTGAAACGGTCGTTTCGATCGGGCAGCCGTGTGAGGATTTCTTCCTGAAGGAAGACCCCGAAAACCTGGACGGGCTCAATTTCCTGGCGAACCAGCAGATGTCGGTGGTCAACAAAAAGGCGATGCAGGGGACCATCCTGGCGCATACCGGCGGCGGCGTACCGAATATGGTGATCGAACTGCCGAAGATCGACGCATATGAGTTCGGCTACCTGGTATATTTCTTTGAGCGTGCCTGCGCAATCAGCGGCTACCTGCTGGGCGTCAACCCGTTCGACCAGCCGGGTGTGGAAAGCTATAAAAAGAATATGTTCGCCCTGCTCGGCAAACCCGGATATGAAGACCGGAAAGCAGAACTGGAAGCAAAATTGGGTTAAACAGACCCGCTTCGTCCAAACAGCCTTCGGGCGTGAATGAGATAGATGGAGGAATTCACATGATAAAGTTAATCGTAGGAAACAAAGGCTCCGGCAAGACCAAAATGCTCATCAATATGGTCAATGATGCAGTAAAAACTTCCAAAGGCAATGTCGTCTGCATCGAAAAGGGCAACACCCTGACCTTCGACGTCAGCCATAAAGCGCGCCTGGTCGATATCGACAGCTATGCGATCAGTGGTTTCGATGCATTTTACGGGTTCCTTTCCGGCTTGCTCGCGGGCAACTATGACATCACCGAGGTGTTCGTCGACGCGACCTTCAAGGTAGGCGGCAGGGATTATGAGGCTTTTGCCAAGATGGTGGACAAACTGACCGGTATTTTGGGCGAACGCGGCACGACCATAACTTTCACTGTTTCCTGCGATAAATCCGAACTGCCTGAACGGATCCATCAGTATATCATCTGAATGAGGATTGGTTTTATAGGCTCAAAGCCGGGTGGCAGTCCGCCATCCGGCTTTTTCATCGAAAAATACAGGGCAAGGGTGGCTTTTTCAGGGTTTTTCGTCGGGTTTCATATTGACAAGCCGCCTAAAACTGTTTATAATATTCTTCGTGACATTTGCAAAGGGTGTGCTGCGCCCTGATGCAGATGGCGGCCCGGCATACGCATGGAATGGAGGAAAGCGCATGAAGGTGGATCTTTCCCGTTTGTTTGACAATGTGGGCGAATCGGTGGAATTTTCCGGCTCGTTGGATCTGCATGAGGTCAAGCGGTGGGGCGAACCCATTTTCGGCGGCCCGGTCCAGGTTTCCGGTACGGCGAAGAACCGTTCGGGGATCGTCAGCGTGTGCTATACAGTGGATTTCGTGCTCAGTGTGGTCTGCGACCGGTGTCTTACGCCGCTGAACCGCCCTGAACATCGGGAATTCTCGCATATCGTGGTTTTATCCCTGAACCGTGAGGAGAACGATGAGTTTATAGTAGTACCGGATGGCACCCTCGATTTGGCAGAGTTGGCGACCGCCGATATTCTCCTTGATCTCCCCACCTCGATCGTGTGCGACGAAGGCTGTAAGGGGCTGTGTCCCGTATGCGGAGCAAACCTCAATGAAGGGGACTGCGGGTGCCGCCGGAAGGAAGTGGACCCGAGGCTCGCCAAGTTGCAGGAGTTGCTGCAGGAATGAAAAAATGGCGCCTGGCAGCAGGCGCGCAGGTGCCGGTTCTGATAATATTTTGAAAGGGGTGCCCATGAGATGGCAGTACCAAAGAGGAAATCTTCAAAAGCGCGTAAAAATAAAAGACGTTCCAATGTTTGGAAGCTGGAGGCCCCGGCGTTTTCCAAATGCACCCATTGCGGTGAGCTGAAAGTCCCGCACCAGGTTTGCGGCAACTGCGGCTACTACAAAGACCGGGAAGTCATCAAGGTCGAAGCCTGACCCAATACAAGGTTGCAAAAGGGGGCGGAAGGTGTTCCGTCCCCCTATTTTTTTATTTCCGGCAGCATCTGCCGGGCAAAAGGGAGGAAACGCGATGCCGGTACTCATCCGGGAGGTAGAACGGGGGTCGCATGCGCAAAAAGCCGGGATCAAAGCCGGGGATGTTTTGGTATCCATCGACGGGAATGCGATCAACGATGTGCTGGATTACCGCTTTTATGTGACCAGCCCGCATATTTCCCTTTCCCTGCTGCGGGCGGGCAAGGGATTTCGGGCGTCCATCCAAAAGGGGGAATATGACGACATCGGGCTGGCGTTTGAAACCTACCTGATGGACCGGCAGCACAGCTGCAAAAATAAATGTATCTTTTGTTTTGTCGACCAGATGCCCAAAGGGATGCGGGAAAGCCTCTATTTTAAGGATGACGACAGCCGGATGTCCTTTTTATTTGGGAATTATATTACCCTTACCAACTTGACGCAGGCCGATATAGACCGTATTATTAAAATGAGGATTTCCCCGGTGAATATTTCGGTGCATACCACCGACCCGGCGCTGCGGGTGGAAATGATGAAAAACCCGAAGGCTGCTTCGAGCCTTGGGTATATCCGGCAGCTTTGCGAGGCGGGGATCAAGGTGAACAGCCAGCTGGTGCTGGTGCCGGGATATAATGACGGGAAAGCGCTGGAACAGACCCTCGCAGACCTGGGGATGCTTTACCCGAATTTGCAGAGTATTGCCTGTGTGCCGGTGGGGCTGACCAAATACCGGGAAGGGCTGCCAGAGCTGCGGCTGTTCGACCGGGAGGGCGCGCGGGAAACAATAGAAATCATCCATCGGTTTGCTGGGGCGATGGAGGAAAAATATGGGCAGCGGGTGGCATACCCGTCGGATGAATTTTTCTTAAAAGCGCAGATGCCCATCCCGGGACCGGAATATTATGGGGATTTTGACCAGCTGGAGGATGGCGTCGGCGTGCTGGCGCTGCTGAAGGACGAATTTGTGCAGGCGCTTGCGATGGACGATGCGCAGCAGGTCACAGGGGAATGCACCTGTATCACCGGGCAGGCGGCTTATCCGCTGCTTTGCGAGCTGGCGCAGGCAGCCATGGGACGGCATCCAGGGCTGGAGATCCATGTGCAGCCGGTTGATAACCGTTTTTTTGGGGAATCTATTACAGTAGCGGGATTGGTGACCGGGCAGGATATATTGGAACAGATGCAGGGCCGTATCAAAGGCCGGGTATTGCTGCCGGCAGTGATGCTGCGGCATGAACGCGACCGGTTTTTAGATGACGTGACGCTGGAAGATTTGGAGGAAAAACTGGGCGCCAGGGTGCAGCTGGTGGAAAACGACGGCTGGATGCTGTATGATGCGATGACCGGCCGGACGGATGGATAAGACCATGGATCAGGGCGCCGGCAGGGCCGGTGCTGTGGGAGAAAAGGATGCGGAAAGGAGATCGCAATGGGCAAGCCGTTGATCGCGATCGTGGGACGCCCGAATGTGGGCAAATCGACGTTGTTTAATAAATTGGCAGGCGTGCGGCTTTCAATCGTGGAGGATACGCCGGGCGTAACGCGGGACCGGATCTATCATGAATGTGAATGGCGGGGCAAAAGCGTGATGCTGGTGGATACGGGAGGGATCGAGCCGCACAGCGACGATGTGATCCTTTCCCAGATGCGCCGGCAGGCGCAGCTTGCCATCGAGCATGCGGATGTGATCGTGCTGGTGACCGACTTGCGGGCCGGTGTCACGGCCAACGACCAGGATGTGGCTTCGATGCTGCAAAAAAGCGGGAAGCCAATTGTTTTATGTGTAAATAAATGCGACCGGCTGGGGGAACAGCCGCCTGAATTTTATGAATTCTATAACCTGGGCCTGGGGGATCCGATCGCAGTATCCTCCGTGCATGGGCATGGCACGGGCGACCTGCTGGATGCCTGCTTTGAACAGATCGATTTTGACGGCCGAGAAGAGGATGCGGAGGAGTATATCCGTGTAGCGGTGATCGGCAAGCCGAATGTGGGCAAATCTTCGCTGGTCAACCGGATGGCCGGGGAGGAACGGGTGATCGTATCGAGCATTGCGGGTACGACCCGGGACGCGACCGATACCCGGATCGAAAACCAGTATGGGAAATATATCCTGATCGATACTGCGGGTATCCGCCGCAAATCCAAAGTGGATGAAGCGGTGGAAAGATACAGCGTGCTGCGTTCCTATATGGCGGTGGACAGGAGCAATGTATGCGTCATTATGATCGACGCGCTCGAAGGGTTCACCGAACAGGACAGCAAGGTGGCCGGTTATGCGCATGAACAGGGGAAAGGCTGTATCGTTGCGGTCAATAAGTGGGATGCGGTGGAAAAAGATGGGCGCACCATGCAGGAATACCGCAAAAAGCTGGAGCAGGATTTTTCGTTTATGGCCTATGTGCCGTTTGTATTTATTTCCGCCAAAACCGGGCTGCGGGTGGAAAAGCTGTATGAGCTGATCAATTTTGTGGATGCGCAGAACGCCATGCGTATCTCGACCGGTAAACTCAACGACCTGTTGGCATATGCGACGGCGCGGGTACAGCCCCCGACCGATAAGGGCAAACGGCTGCGGATTTTCTATTGTACGCAGGCGTCCACCCGTCCGCCAACGTTTGTCTTTTTCTGCAATAATAAGGAACTGTTCCATTTTTCCTATCAACGGTATCTGGAAAACCAGATCCGTGAAACCTTCGGGCTGGAAGGGACGCCGGTGCGGATTGTCGTGCGGGAGCGGGACGGCGGAAAAAACTAAAAAAGGAATGAGGAGGCGTGCTTATGGGGACCCAGTTTGACAGCCGTTTTTGGATGTTTGCTGCTGTGGTTGCGGTGGTCGCTTATCTGATCGGGAGCGTGAGTTTTGCGGTGATCGTTTCCAGGATCGGTGCGCAGGATGATGTGCGCGCACATGGCAGCGGCAATGCCGGCATGACCAATATGCTGCGCAGCTATGGCAAAAAGCTGGCTGCGCTGACAGCAATTGGGGATTTTGGCAAAGGTGTGGTTGCGGTCGCGCTGGGCCGGATCATTTTTGGGTTGGCCGGGATACAGGCGTTTGACGCAGGATATATTGCCGGGTTATGTGTGATCCTGGGGCACCTTTACCCATTATATTTCAAATTCAAGGGCGGCAAAGGGGTATTGACCAGCCTGGGCGCGGCGCTGCTGATCAGCCCAATCCCGTTTTTATTGATTGTGGTGGTGCTGGTACCGTTTGTATTCATTGTCAAGATTGTGTCGCTGGCCTCTTTGATCGGTTTTGCGTGCTATCCGGTTGCTGTATTGGTGGTCGACCTGCTGCTTGACCGGCCTTTGGCTGCCGAACTGGTGTTTGCGCTGATTATTTCGATCATGGGGATTTGGAAACACCGGTCGAATATCCAACGGCTGCTGGCTGGGACAGAGTATCGGTTCGGCAAGAAAAAATAACGGTTTCCCTGCCTTTGCGCGGCGGATATAAGGGCTTTTTAACCATCCTAAATGAAATCGGAAAGGGGTTTTGCGGTATGGCGAGCATTTTTATCCTGGGAGCAGGCGGTATGGGGGTATCGATGGCGGTGATGTGTGCCAACAATGGGCACCAGGTGACGCTGTATTCCCCGTTTGAAGAAGAAATCGGCCTGCTGCGCGCCCGCCGGGAGCATGAAAAATTGCTTCCAGGCATCAAGATCCCGGCAC
Organism: uncultured Anaerotruncus sp.; assembly: GCA_944387965.1. GTDB lineage: Bacteria > Bacillota > Clostridia > Oscillospirales > Ruminococcaceae > Anaerotruncus. The sequence goes on from CALXGW010000083.1 coordinate 11,434, forward strand.
AGGTGGAACTTACCTGTACGCTGCCGGAGCAGATGAAGGCGGAATTGGCAATTGTGGCGACGCCGTCCTTTGCTGTGCGCAGCACCTGCAAAAGCCTGGCGGGCTGTGTTGACCCGAAGACGGTCGTGGTCTGCGTTTCCAAAGGGTTGGAACAGGGGTCGCTGAAGATGCTGTCCGAGGTGATGGGGGAGGAATTGCCGGCGAATGATACGGTGATGCTTTCCGGGCCTTCGCATGCGGAGGAAATTGCGCGGGGCATCCCGACGACGGTGGTTGCGGCATCCCGCAGCCGGGTAGCGGCCGAACGGGTGCAGGATATCCTGATGAACCAGTCCTTCCGGATCTATGTCAATGATGACGTGATCGGGGTGGAATTGGGCGGCGCGCTCAAGAATGTGATCGCTTTGGCAGCCGGCGTGGTGGATGGGCTGCAGCTGGGGGATAACCCGAAAGCTGCGCTGATGACCCGCGGGATCACCGAAATCGCACGCTTGGGGGTGGCGATGGGCGCTTCGACCGAAACCTTTGCGGGGCTTTCGGGGATCGGGGATCTGATTGTGACCTGCACCAGCGTCCATTCCAGGAACCATCGCGCAGGGGAACTGATCGGCCGGGGCCGCACGGCAAAGCAGGCCATCGAGGAAGTTGGCATGACAGTGGAAGGGTATACCGCCGCCAAATGCGCCTGGGAACTGGCACAGCGCACCGGCGTCGAGATGCCGATCATCCAGCAGGTCTATGAAGCGCTTTATGAGGACAAAACGCCGCTGGAAGCCATCCGCAGCCTGATGGGACGTCCGAAGCGGCATGAATCCGAAGTGATTTGGCTGCTCAGTGCAAAACGGTGAACCAATCAAAGAAAA
>CALXGW010000084.1 GCA_944387965.1 uncultured Anaerotruncus sp.
GCCTCCCTTGTGCAAAGGGAGGTGGCGCGGCGGTAGCCGCGACGGAGGGATTGTCATGCAGCCGCAGGGCTGACCGGGCTTTCGCACAATCCCCCACCGCCTTCGGCAGAGCCCCCTTTACACAAGGGGGCCAAAAGGGCGCGGCTGCGCCGCGACGGAGGGATTTCGGTTCATCCCCCCAGTCAGCTTCGCTGACAGCTCCCCTTTGGAAGGGGGGCAGGAAGAGGGCGCGGCGGCATAAAATCACCTCTTTGCGATATATTCGGGCAAATTATCCTAATATTTCAATATGACGATATGGACTTTGATAGAGTGATAGTGGTGATGATGATGGAACTTCGTATCCGGGATTTACGGGAAGATGCGGGTCTGACACAAAAGCAGATTGCGGAAATCCTTTTCTGCGATCAATCCCTATATTCAAAATATGAGCGCGGGGAGCGGGAACTTCCATTGAAACTGGCGGTCAAGCTGGCTGACTTTTACCAGGTATCACTGGATTATCTGGTAGGGCGGACTGACCAAAAAAGCGGGAGCAAGATATAGCAGCATGGGGACAATCCTTATGCATATTTTTGAAAAAATGCAAGGGAACTGATAGCAAAACAATTGTATTGCGAGGCGTGCCTGAGATGGCGTTTAAAATCCCTTCCATTCCGCCCACTGCCAATCAGACGATCCGCTTTCCAAACGACCTGATCGAAAAAGATGGAGGGGCTGATCCGCGGCAGGGACTGCACCTTTTTTGCTTTTGTGATCGCAGCGGTATGGGCTGCGGTGGATGAGGTGGAAAATCCGCAAGGCAGCCAGCACTTGGAATAACCAAAAACGGCATGGGATCATTCCCATGCCGTTTTGATTTATCCACGATATGAAACAGGGATTTTGACCGATTCCGGAGTGCCGGATACCCTTTTTCAGCGGCGCGGGGGCGCGCTGTGTACCGAACGCCCTTCGGCAGCTTCCGCCGCCTCGGTAATCCCCTCGCAGAAGGTCGGATGCGGCCGGATGACCGAAGCAAGCTGCTCCTGGGTCAGGCCGTTTGCCACTGCGCAGGCCAGTTCGCCGATCAGGTCGGTCGCGCGCGGGCACATCATCTGCGCGCCCAGCACCCGCCCGGTATCCGCGGCAAATACCAGCTTGATAAAGCCGCGGTCGGCGCGCTCGATCAGGCTGCGCCCGTTGGCTGTCATCAGGAATTTCCCCTGTTTGACCGCGATGCCCTGCGCTTTGGCTTCGTCCGCGCTCAGCCCGACCGATGCAATTTCCGGGTCGGTGTAAACGCAGGAAGGCACCGTTTCCAGATGGACCGGGTACGCCTTGCCGCAGATCGCCCCCACGGCGGCGGTCGCCTGCGCAGCAGCCACATGCGCCAGCTGTATCCCGCCGGTTGCGTCGCCGATTGCCCAGATGCCCGGCACGCTCGTGGCAAACTGCCCGTCGGTCACGATATGCCCGCGCTCGGTCTGCACCGAAAACCCTTCGGCAAACAGCCCTTCCAGCGCGGCCCGCCGCCCGGTCGCCACCAGTACGGCGTCGGCCTGTTCGGTGCGCAGTTCGCCTTTTACCGAAAAACGCGCCCCATCCGGCAGGATTTCTTCCACCCGTGCGCCGGTGAAAATCTGTACGCCGCGTTTCTTGAGGATCATCGAAAGGTTTTGCGCAATTTCACGGTCCAAAGTGGGCAGGATGCGTTCGAGCGCCTCCACCACGACCACTTCCCGCCCCAGCGCATTGTAAAAACTCGCGAATTCCATCCCGATCACCCCGCCGCCAATAATCAGCAGGCGATCACAGGCGTGGGGGGATTGCAGCAATTCGTCGCTGGTGAGCGCATGTTCAATCCCCGGGATAGGCGGGCGTGCCGGTTCGGAACCGGCAGCGATCAGGATATTGCCCGCCGATACCGGATTGCCTTCGACCAGCACCCGCCCGGGTCCGGCAATCTGCGCCGACCCGTGGATCAGGTCGACTTTATTGGCGCGCAGCAGCTGTTCCACCCCGTTGCGCAGCTGGGCGACCACTTCATCCTTGCGCGCGTACATTTTTTCGAGGCTGTAGCTGGCGCCCTGTACGGATACCCCGTCCGCTTCCCCGTCCAATACCGACCGGTAAAGCGAAGCGCTGTGCAGCAGCGCCTTGGTGGGGATACATCCCCGGTTAAGACAGGTGCCTCCCACCGTCTGCCGTTCGACCAGCGCGGTGGAAAGCCCTTCCTGCGCGGCGCGGATGGCTGCGGTATATCCGCCCGGCCCCGCGCCGATCACCACAAGATCATAATATTCCTTCATGCTTCACAGCTCCTGTTCCAAAATCAGGCTGCGGATATCCGCATAAACCGGGCTGTCCCCCGCCAGCGCTTCGCTGAGCGCCGCTGAGGAACACTGCCGCCCGCATAACTTTCCAGCTGCATCCTCAATCAGCTGGGCGTCCATCGCATCCGAATAAATCCGGCAGCTGCTGACCATACCGCCCGCGACCGCCAGCTGTATTTCCACCCCGCCCCATGGGAAGCGGCGGGAAAAAGAGATCGAAAACGGCTGGCTTTCCCCGAACCGCCAGGCATAGGAGGCATATTTTTCCTCCAGCCGGCGCAATCCGTCTGAACTGCCCGCTGCCGGCACAAACGGCTGCGGGACGCCGCCGTAAACCGCGCCGAACATCTCCCAAAGCCGCTCCCGCAGCAGCGGCACGGTGACCTGCGGCGACAGTTCACGCAGGTTCACCACCCGGGAACGTACCGACGGCACCCCTTTGGCCGCCAGTTTATCCGGCGCGACATTCAAATAAGCGCCCAGCTGCTCCCGGTCGACCGATACCATCAGCGTCCCGTGATGGCAGCAGCCTTTCTGCGTCAGATGGTAGGCGTTGCCGGAAAATTTGCGTCCGTCTGCCGCAGTCAGGTCGTTGCGGCCGGACGCGCACACCGGGGCGCCAAAGCTTTCCACCGCCCGCAGGATGACCTGCAGCTGGCGCTGCAGGTCATAATCCTCCCGTTGGGTGAGGAAGGTAAAATTCAAATTCCCGAGGTCATGGAAGACCGCGCCGCCGCCCGTAAGCCGCC
>CALXGW010000085.1 GCA_944387965.1 uncultured Anaerotruncus sp.
GACTGAAAATCCTCGTGTCGTTGGTTCGATTCCGACCGAAGGCACCATATGCGGGTTTAGCTCATCTGGTAGAGCGCCACCTTGCCAAGGTGGAGGTAGCGAGTTCGAGCCTCGTAACCCGCTCCAATAAAAGACCGTTCCCAATCGGGAGCGGTTTTTTCTTTTCCCTGCCCGCTACCTCCACCGCCATCCAAATCGGAGGTGCGGGGCCTCCACAAAAGCGCTGAAAATCTTCGCGGGTTTAAGTTATCCAGGCTTCTATTGTGTGCTTTATGTTGAAAAGTTCATAATTCAGCCCTTGAAATGTTGCAATTTTATTTGTATGATAAGTTTTAGATGAAATGTTGCTGCTGGCATTGCAGTTTTAGTTATGGAGGTCGATTCTTTGGCAAACTATATTGGTGTACGCTGTCCGGTTTGCAATAAGCGGTTTGTAGAGGGCGACGATATCGTTGTCTGCCCGGTCTGCGGCGCGCCGCACCATCGGGCCTGTTACCAACAACTTGGACATTGTGCCTTGGATGAACTGCATATTAAGGGCCATGTGTGGGAACCCGATCCCCCGGCCCAGGACGCTTCAGGCCAATCGGGAGCAGCCACCTGCAAATGCGCTGTATGCGGCGCAAATAACCCTGCAGACGGGCTTTTCTGCCAGGTTTGCGGCTCCCCGCTGAAAAAAGCTTCCGGCGGCGCGTCTGGGCAGCCCTATGCCCCGGATACGCATACCTCCTATCCGCATGGCGGGTTTTCTGTTTTTTATGGCACATCAGACGCCCAGGCCCCTTTCGCAGCTGCTTTTGGCGGGGTATCCCCCGATGAACAGATCGATGGCGTCAGCGCACGGGATATTGCGCTGTATGTCGGGCCGAATTCCCGCTATTTTCTGCCGCGTTTTAAACAGTTGGAAACGCACGGCGGTATTTCGGTCAATCTGGCTGCCTTTTTCTTCACCTTCCTGTACTGCTTTTACCGGAAGATGTATTCTGCCGGCCTTGTCCTGTTGGGGCTTTTTGCAGTTGCGCAGATCCCTTCGCTGTTTATTTTCCCGGAATATTTCCAATATGTTTCGGCCAACCTAAATGATATCATGATCGGGATCACGCCTGCACCTTTTGAACCTACCCAACACCTCTGGGCATATGCCGTTATCCCATTTATGCGCATGTTTATGATCGCCTGCGGGATTGTTTTTTCTGTTTTGGCCAACCGTATTTATCTGCGTATGGTAGTCAAAAATGTGCGGGCCCTGCGGCAGGCCAGCACCGGGAGCGATGGCCGTATTGCTGATGACCGCCAGTATGCCAAGCTGCTGGCCCATCGCGGCAGCACCAGCCGCGCCGCAGTGTTGGTATGTGTCCTGGGGATTGCCGCCGCCATCTTCCTGGTCAGCAACCTGATGGTCGCCTTCCTTTATGCAAACAACCTCGTCTGACCCGCGCAGGCTGCCTTCCCGGAAGCCTGCGCTAAGGTGTGCCGGATGATACCGGCCTGATCTCCCTGTGATAAAGGAGGATTTTGAAAATGAAAGTACGCAAAGCCGTTATCCCCGCAGCAGGTCTTGGCACCCGGGTACTTCCTGCATCCAAAGCCGTCCCGAAGGAAATGCTGCCAATTGTTGACAAGCCCGCGATCCAATATATCGTAGAGGAAGCGGTCAAAAGCGGCATTACGGATATCCTGGTCATCACCAACCGGGGCAAATCCCTGATCGAAGACCATTTTGACCATGCGCCTGAACTGGAAGAAAAGCTGCTTTCTTCCGGCAAAACCGCCCTTTATGAAGAAATGGCGTCCCTTGCGCATTTATGCAATATCCAGTATGTCCGTCAGAAGGAAACGAAAGGATTGGGGCATGCGGTGCTGTGTGCGCGTTCCTTTGTCGGGGATGAGCCATTCGCCGTACTTTATGGGGACGACGTTATCATTTCCCCTGACCCGGCTATCGGCCAACTGATGCGGGTATATGAAAAATATGGCAAAAATGTCGTTGGTATCAAGCCGGTACCTGACCACTTGATCTCCAGCTATAGTTCTCTTGGCGTCAACCAGGTATGCTGCAATATTTATAATGTTTATGACATGGTCGAAAAGCCCACGCCCGAAGAAGTCCTTTCCAATTTCTCGATTTTAGGGCGCTGTGTGCTGACTCCGGAGGTCTTTGATATCCTTGAGGATACGCCGCCTTCCCGAAATGGGGAGATCCAGTTGACCGATGCGATGCAGGTATTGGCCGCCCATGGAAAAATGATGGGCATTGAGTATGAGGGAACCCGCTATGATATGGGTAATAAGCTCGGGATGCTGCAGGCCATCGTAGAAGTGGGAATGGCGCACCCTGAGATCGGTGCAGATTTCCGTGCCTACCTCAAACAGCTTTCGATAGACTGATCCTGATTTTTCTGATACAGTTCCCCGGATACAGCTTAACCAGCTGTATCCGGGGAGTTTTTTTGCTTTTTAACAATTCCTTCGTTTCTTCTTTCCATAATATTCACATAAATTTCACAAACACAACCCATCCATCTGTCCCATTTCTTTCACACAATGGGTTTATATAGGTAAGACGGTGCCGCAAAGATTACATAACATTCCAAAAAAAGGAGGTTTTTTTCATGAAGAAACTGATTGCACTTTTCACCGCGGCGGTATGCATCCTGAGTATCAGCTTGTTTGCATTTGCCGCCACTCCAACCAATATCGTTGGCCATCTGGTCGATGGGGATGGAAAAATTGCTGAAGATAACTACAATACGATCCGGCCGGGGAGTGATTACTATTATGTGATCGGCCCCTCCTCTGAGTACAACAGCCTGGTAAACAAGGATTATCTGCGGTTTTCTTTGAAGAAAGAAACCAATGGGAAATATATCAGCGATGCGAACCTGGTGGAAAAACGCTTCGGCAACACCCGCTATGTGTGCATCCAGTTCTCGGTAAAAGATAATTTTACCGCTGATGAATATAAAGTCGAACTGCAGGCGCAGTTCCGCGCCAAGAAGGATCTGGTCGCCATTGCCGGCACCAACAATTCCTTCCCGGTCTTCCGCCTGGCGACTGACGCCGACAAAGGCGGCAGCACCGAACTGGCCAACGCCAAAGCGGAACTGGAAACCCTGCGCGGCGAACTGACCACTGCGCAAAACGCCTATAATTCTGCCAAAACAGCTTTGAC
>CALXGW010000086.1 GCA_944387965.1 uncultured Anaerotruncus sp.
GACTGAAAATCCTCGTGTCGTTGGTTCGATTCCGACCGAAGGCACCATATGCGGGTTTAGCTCATCTGGTAGAGCGCCACCTTGCCAAGGTGGAGGTAGCGAGTTCGAGCCTCGTAACCCGCTCCAACAAAAAGGGGTGTCACAGATCCCCCCTTTTTCCATATATTGAAGATATATGGAAGCGGCGCCATAGCCAAGCGGTAAGGCAGGAGTCTGCAAAACTCCCATTCCCCGGTCCGATTCCGGGTGGCGCCTCCAAAAAAACCGGTAAGCATTATCAGTGCTTACCGGTTTTATTTTTTGCACGTGCCGTACAGGGCTGCCGGATTTTTTACAGCAGGACTTTACATTGTGCACTGTAAAAAAACAGGGTTTTGTGCCTGCCATTTTACCGCATGAGCAATTTTACTGCGCTCGACGTCCCCAGTCGTGCGCAGCCCATTTCCAGGTATTTCTCCATATCTTCCACCGTACGGATGCCGCCGGACGCCTTCACCTTGCAACGGCCGTCTACTTCCCGCAGCATGAGCTCCACATCCTCGAAGGTTGCGCCGCCGGTGGAAAAGCCGGTGGAGGTTTTGATGAAATCTGCGCCCGCTTCGCACACAATCTGGCACATCTGGATTTTTTCCTGTTCGGTCAGCAGGCAGGTTTCGATGATGACCTTCAAAATCTTGCCCTCCAGCGCATGGCGCAGGGCTTTGATCTCGTCCTTGACATAAGCGGTATCCCCGCCTTTGAGCCGCCCGATATTGATGACCATATCAAATTCGTCAGCGCCGTCTGCAAGCGCCTGTTTGGCTTCAAACAGCTTGCTTTCACAGGAGGTGGCGCCCAGAGGGAAGCCGATGACGGTACAGACAGGCAGTTTCCCGCCCAGGTATTCGGCGGCCGCTTTGACATAACCGGGGTTGATGCAGATGGAAGCGGTCTGCGCCAGGATCGCCTCGTTGCAGAGGTTGCGCACCTGTTCCCAGGTGGCCTCCGGTTTTAAAAGGGTGTGGTCGATATGCGCAAGGATTTGATGTTTATCCATAATGAAATCCCCTTCCGGCTTGGATTAAAATGTCCGCTTGCAATCGGGTTCGGATGGCGGGCGGCCTGTCCGTCCAATAAAAATAAGCTCTGAAAAAATATTAGCATATGAGCGCTGCCCCTGTCAAACCGGATTTGGCAGGGGCAGCTGGTTTTTGGTTGACGGGAAATCTGGGAAATGTTATGATGCAGATAAAGAAATGGGCTGAAATTTTCGGGCGTGCGCAGGGCCTTGGCCCGCGGCGATGGACGGTTAGTAAAAAGGAGAGGATCGCATGGAAATCACAGAGCGGATCAAACAGGCAACGGCGGCCATCCGGGAAAAAACATCGCAAAAACCGGCCATTGGGCTGGTTTTGGGCAGCGGGCTGGGGGATTTTGCCCAGCAGCTGGAAGGCAGCACAGTGATCCCGTTTTCACAGATACCGGGATTCCCGGTGGCTACGGTGGAAGGGCATGCCGGGGAAGTGGTGATCGGCAGCTGCGGCGGGCAGGCGGTGGTTGCGCTGCGCGGCCGGGTCCACTATTATGAGGGCCATCCCCAGCAGGTGGTGACCATCCCGGTGCGGGTGATGAAACAGCTGGGCATCCACACCCTGATCCTGACCAATGCAGCAGGTGGCATCAATCTGGATTTTTCAGCCGGGGCGCTGATGCTGATTTCCGACCACATCAACTGTTCGGGCAGTAACCCGCTCATTGGGCCGAATCTGGACGAATTCGGGCCGCGGTTCCCCGACATGACCGATATATATACCCGTGCGCTGCGGGTGCGGCTCAAACAGGATGCACAGGCGGCCGGTATCCCGCTGCAGGAAGGGGTATATGCGATGTTTTCCGGGCCGAGCTACGAAACGCCGGCGGAAATCCGGATGCTGCGCACCCTTGGTGCGGACGCGGTGGGCATGTCGACTGTGCCGGAAGCGATCGTGGCGCGGCATGCGGGGATAAGGGTGATCGGGATATCCTGCATCACCAACATGGCTGCCGGGATCCTCGGGCCGCTGGAGCATGCGGAGGTCATGGCGACGGCGCAGCGGGTAAAATCGGATTTTATACGGCTGGTGAAGCTTGCCATCGCAGCAGCCGCGCAATAAAGTCTGCGCCTTTGCCGCCGGCTCGCGGGAAATGGGCTGGCAGGCGCAGGATACGGGACAGAGGAAAGGATTGGGATGCCGGATGAAAATTGCAGTACTCTGGTCGAGCGCTAATACCGATGGGCTGACCGCCGCGGCAAAGCAGCAGCTGATATCGGGAGTGGAAAAAGCGGGCGCGCAGGTACAGGAAATTTACCTCAACCCGAAAAAGATCGCCCACTGCCGCGCCTGCGGGGACGGCTGGGGGCTTTGCCGGCAGGAGGGCAGATGCGTCCTGCAGGACGATTTTGCCGGGATTTACCAGGCGATGGCGGAGGCGGACGGGATTATTTTTGTATCGGCTGTTTATTGGCATGATTTGACCGAATGTATGAAGGCGCTGATCGACCGGCTGCGGCGGTGTGAAACCGGGCATAACGGCTATCTGGAAGGGAAACGCTGCCTGCTGGCCGCCTGCGCCGGAGGTACCGGCCGGGGGGCATTGGAATGTTTATGGCATTTGGAACAAGCGCTCCAGCATATGGGGATGCGGGCGTTCGACCGTCTGCCGGTGGTGCGGTTCAACCGGGATTATATGCTGCCTGCGCTCGAAAAGGCGGGCGCAATCTATGTGGAACGGCTGCGGGACGGGTTTGACATGATGTATTGACCGGCCGGCGCCGGATGGAGGGGATACAGGTGTATTTTGCGTATGGGGAGGCCGAAACGGATTATCTGAAAAACCGGGATCCCAAACTGGGGGAAGTGATCGCGCAGGTGGGGCATATCTGCCGGCAGGTGGATACCGACCTGTTTTCTGCGGTCGTCCATCATATCGTCGGGCAGCAGATCTCTACCAAAGCGCAGGCGACCATCTGGCAGCGGATGGTGGACGGGCTTGGGAAGGTGGATGCGGACAGCATCCTGGAAGCCGGGCCGGAAAAAATACAGGCGTTCGGCATCAGCATGCGCAAGACCGGATACATTTTGGATTTTGCGCGCAAAGTCCAGGATGGGGAATTTGACCTGGAAGGGATCTGGCAGGAACCTGACGCACAGGTGGTCGCAAAACTTTCGTCCCTCAGGGGGGTGGGAGTGTGGACGGCGGAGATGATCCTGCTGTTCTGCATGCAGCGGCCGGATGTCTTCAGCTTTGACGACCTGGCGATCCACCGGGGGCTGCGGATGTTATACCATCACAGGAAAATAGACCGCCCGCTATTTGAAAAATACCGCAGGCGGTTCCATCCATATTGCAGCGTGGCGAGCTTATATCTTTGGGCGGTGGCTGGCGGCGAGATAGAGGGGTTAAAAGACCATGCGCCGAAAAAAGCGGCGGGCAGCAGGAAAAGAAGCAACGGGAAATCAGGGGCGACCTGATAGCAGCGGGACTGTTTGGAGGATGGGGCTATGCGGTACATTTGGCATTACCGGTCGCCGCTGGGCGGCATCACGCTGGCCGGCGACGGGGAAAACCTGACCGGGCTTTGGTTCGACGGGCAGAAGTATTTTGCCGCCGGGCTGCCAAAAACGTATACAGAACAGGAATTGCCGGTGTTTACATTGGCGGCAAAATGGCTGGATATTTATTTTTCCGGCAGGGAACCCGGCTTTACACCGCCGGTCGCACTGCACGGGTCGCCTTTCCGCATGGCAGTATGGGAAATTTTACAGCAAATACCCTATGGGCGCACGGCCACCTACCGGCAGATCGCGCAGATACTGGCTCAAAAGATGGGGAAAGCCGCGATATCCGCCCAGGCGGTGGGCGGCGCGGTGGGGCATAATCCGGTTTCGGTGATCGTGCCCTGTCACCGGGTGGTCGGGTGCAGTGGCAGCCTGACAGGATATGCCGGCGGGCTGGATAAAAAGGCGGCGCTGCTCCGGCTGGAAGGGGCAGATATGAGCCGATTGTTTTTCCCCCGCGGGCAGAAGGGAGGATAAAGCTGCTGATATTTGCGGGCTATATGGTGCCTTGCAGATATCAGATGCCCTCCCTGGGTGCACAGGTTTTATACTGCTTTTTTGTATTTTTTTACAAATTTTTACATTTTTTATGCTGGACACTTGATTTGCAGGCTGTGACATGATAGCATGCCATCGTAAAATAACTTACGGGGAAGGCGTTTTATCATGTGCGGCTATATCATCAGGGTCAAACAGGCGGGCGAAACCCTCTATCTTTTCAACTCACGGATGCTGGTACACGACAGCTGCCTTGCGCGGCGGTTCGTTTCCGTCCCGGCAGCAAAGCGGTTTTGGAAACATACGGCGTTTACGGCGGAAGAGATGGAAGTCCTGCCGGATGGGGCAAATGCAGCCGGGCTTGATTTTGCCCGCGCTTTATAAAACCGGCGCGGAAAAGGGAAGGCCCGGCAAACAGATAGAAAGGGTTTGGAGGATATGGTGAAGATACTGTTTGTCTGCCTGGGCAATATTTGCCGGAGCCCGATGGCGGAATTTGTGATGAAAAAGATGGTTGCTGAGGCCGGCAAATCCGGGGAATTCCTGATCGATTCAGCGGGGACCTGCGAGGAAGAGATCGGGAACCCGGTCTATCCGCCTGCCAGACGCAAGCTGGAAGCATATGGGATCGATTGCACAGGGAAAACGGCCCGCCAGATGCAGAAGGGCGATTATGAAAGATACGACTTGCTGATTGGGATGGATGCGGGCAACCTTTCTGCAATGCGGCGCATCTGCGGCGGCGACCCACTGGGGAAAATGCGGCTTTTGATGGATTATACTGGCCGGCCCGGGAATGTGGCCGACCCATGGTTCACGCGGGATTTCGATACCGCCTGGAAGGATATCCAGGAGGGCTGCGAAGGGTTATTCACGGCCCTCGAAAAAGGGGCAGGCCGGGCATGAGCCTGAGCCCTGCGCGGTTGGACGGCAAAAAAGGCCGGGAGAAGGCGGCAAGCCTTCTCCCGGCTGTTTTTTGCCCGGCTGGGAATGGAATGTACAGGCGCTTTTTTGCGTATACATAAAAGGGAAGGCCGACCGATCGACAAAGGGGGCATGGATATGGTGACGATTACCTTCCGGGTAAATAAGCGGCAGGTCGCGGCAGCAGCTGCTGCGATGGTTTTGGCGTTTGCAGGCGGGTTGTGGCTCAAATCGGTGCTGACACGGCTGCAGGGGGAGGATGAACCAGTGCAGGCCGGGGCCAAGATCGCAAAGGTGCAGGTACAGACGAACGAACAGCGGGTTGCATTTTTAAAAGGGTTTGGCTGGGAGGTGGAGCCGGAAGCAGCGGAAATCCTGGAAGTGGTGATCCCGAAGGAAACGGACGAAGTATATGAAAATTATAACCAGATCCAGCTGGCGCAGGGGTGTGATTTGGAAAAATATGCAGGCAAGCGCTGCAAGCGGTATTCCTATATCGTGACCAACTACCCGGGGCATACGGAAAATATCCGGGCCAACATATTGACCTACCAGGGCAAGGTGATCGGCGGGGATATCTGCTCGATTGAGCTGGATGGGTTCATGCATGGGTTCGAAAAGCCGGATTGAAGCAGGCCGGCAAATATGGTAAACTGAGGAAAAACAGCGGGATGTGAAAAGATGGCGTATCAAAAAGGGCTGATCCGTCTGGATAAGGCGATCGCCGACCAGACGGGTTATTCCAGGAAGGATGTGCACAAGCTGCTGAGCAAAGGGCAGGTGCTTGTCAACGGGGCGGCGGTGCGCAATTTTGATGCAAAGGTGGATCTGGAACAGGATATCATTTCGGTTAACGGGCAGGAGCTGGCGCTGAAAAAATACAGCTATATCATGATGAACAAGCCCAAGGGGGTCGTATGCGCGACGGCGGATGAAAAGCTGCCGACGGTGATCGACCTGCTGCCGGAAGCCTTCCGGCGCCGGGGCTTGTTCCCGGCGGGAAGGCTGGATAAGGATACCGAGGGGTTCGTGCTGCTGACCAACGACGGGCAGACGGCCCACCGGCTGCTTGCCCCCAGGAGCCATGTGCCCAAGCAGTATACCGTATGGCTGGACAAGCCGGTGGAAGAAGGGGTGGAGCAGGCGTTCGCAAAAGGGATGGAAATCCCGTTGGACAAGCATGACAACCGCCCGGGCAGGGCAGGCGCCAGGATCAAATGCAGCCCGGCCCGCCTGGAACGGACCGAACAGCCGCAGGTGGTGCGGGTGGAAATCCGGCAGGGGATGTACCATCAGGTCAAGCGGATGTTTGCGTCGATGGGATATCTGGTGGTCGGGCTGCGGCGGGACAGCATCGGCGGCGTGGCGCTCGACCCGGCTTTGGCGCCGGGGGAAAGCCGGGAACTGGATGCGGCTGAAATGGATATGCTGGGGATTGGGAAATAAGGCGGGGAAAACAGTCTGTTCAGAAAGTCGTAAAAATTTCTTCATAGATTCATGACGTAAAAATAGTAAAATAAAAAAGAATTGGTCCCCGGATATCCGCCAGCTGAAAAAAGTATGCGCGGATGCCAATAAAAATGATAAATTGTGTTGCAATATATACAAATTTGTTGTAAAATATTCGTGATAGCTTGTGGGAATTCAAAACGCAGTATTTACCACCCCCAAAACGGAGAGAAATAAAACGGAAAAGCGCGGCTTTTCTGTTGTTCGGCGGACACCCAAATTATTACGAATGAAGAGGGGATCGAAATGTCAAACAGGCTTTTCCAAGGAATCGTGCATCAGATGAGAGACTGTATCGACAGGGTAATCGGTGTGGTGGATGACAGCGCCACCATCATCTCCTGTAGCGACCTGACAAAGATCGGCGAGACAAGCGACTTCTTTGCGGTGGAAGCCGGCGATGTGAACGAGGTATTTGTACGCGACGGGTACACCTATAAGCCGTTTGGCAATAAGATGAAGCCGGAATTTGCCGTGTTCGTCGAAGGGGTTGATGAACTTGCGGCAAAATATTGCAGCCTGCTGGCGATTTCCCTGTCTTCGATCAAGCAGTATTATGATGAAAAATATGACCGCAACAATTTTATCAAAAACGTGATTTTGGATAACATCCTGCCAGGGGATATCTATGTCAAGGCGCGGGAGCTGCATTTTAACACCGACGCCACCCGGGTGGTGCTGCTTATCCGGATTGTGGCGTCCAATGATATCTCCGCGTTCGACGTCATCCAGAACCTGTTCCCGGACAAGCAGAAGGACTTCGTTTTTAACATCTCGGAAAGCGACATCGTCCTGGTCAAGGAAACCAAACAGGGGATCGAGAGCAAAGACCTGGAAAAGCTGGCCCGCTCGATCGTGGATACGCTGGGCAGTGAATTCTATACGAAAGTGGTTGTCGGCATCGGCACTTCGATCATCGGCATCAAAGATCTGGCCAGGAGCTTTAAGGAGGCACAGGTCGCGCTTGAGGTCGGCAAGGTATTCGATACCGAAAAATCCATCGTCAGCTATGATAACCTGGGGATTGCACGGCTGATTTACCAGCTGCCGACCACCCTGTGCGATATGTTCCTGCGGGAAGTGTTCAAAAAGGGCTCGATCGAGTCGCTGGATCACGAAACCCTCTTTACGATCCAGAAATTTTTTGAAAACAACCTGAATGTTTCCGAAACTTCGCGCAAATTGTTTGTGCATCGCAATACGCTGGTCTACCGGCTGGAAAAGATCAAAAAGCTGACCGGTCTGG
>CALXGW010000087.1 GCA_944387965.1 uncultured Anaerotruncus sp.
ACCGGCGTTCATCTGGGCGCGGACGTCTGCAATATCGGCTGGGAGCGCCAGGGGAACCGGCGTTTCTGCGTGCGCCACCGCCGCATCGGGGGCGGGTACTCCGGCACCGGCGATATCCTCGCTTCCATCCTCTGCGGCGAACTGGTCACCGGCGGCACGGCGCAGACCGGGCTGGAAAAAGCAGTGCGCCTGTTCGACGCAGCCATTGCCGAATCGGAACAGGACCGCACCGAACCCAATGAAGGCATCGCATTTGAACACCATTTGGATCAACTACTCTGGAAAGGATGAACCTGCTATGTCCAATCAAATCGCTGCATCCCGCAATTCCTACCGCCGCCTCACCGCAAGCGCTATGTTTGCGGCAATGATTGCCGTGACCACCGCTTACCTGTTCCATATACCGGTCGGCGCCAACGGCGGATACCTGCATTTCGGTGATGCGTTCATCTATCTGGCTGCCAGCCTGCTCCCGCTGCCCTATGCCTGCGCGGCGGCGGCTGTCGGCGGGGGGATCGCCGACCTGGTTTCCGGGGCAGGCGCCTGGATGCTGCCGACCATGCTTATCAAACCCCTGGCCGCCCTGCTGTTTACCTCCCGCTCCCATAAGCTTGCCTGCCCGCGGAATACCGCCGCGCTCATCTATGGCGGGTTTGTTACCGTGGCAGGGTATTATCTGGCAGAGGTCGTTCTGACCGGCGGCAACTGGCTGGCCCCAGCCGTTTCGGTCTGGGCAAACGTCATCCAGGCAGCCGGCAGCGCTGCCGTTTATCTGGTGATGGCGGTCGCAATCGACCGGTTCCACGTCAAACCCCTTTTAAAATTGGGCTAAGGGCAGGGATCGCGATGGGATCGAGTATTTTGTACACATACGGCGGGCAGCTTTATGTCAACCTGACCAATCAGTGTCCCTGCCGCTGCACCTTCTGTATCCGGTCGCAGCAGGAAGGGCTGGGCAGCGCCGACAGCCTTTGGCTGGGGCATACGCCGGACGTCGATGCGGTCATCCGGGAATTTGCCGGCTACCGGCTGGAAGATTTTTCCGAAATCGTCTATTGCGGTTATGGCGAGCCGCTGTGCGCGCTCGACCATCTGCTTGCCGTCAGCCGTTATATCCGCAGCGTCAGCCGGCTGAAAATCCGGGTGAATACCAACGGCCTGGGCGACCTCATCTGCGGGAAGCCGACTGTCCCGCTGTTAAAAGAAGCGGTGGATGCGGTTTCGATCAGCCTGAACGCGCCGAATGCCCAGCGTTACCTGGAACTGACCCGTTCCCGGTTCGGTATCCGCTCGTTTGACGCAATGCTCCAATGGGCGGCGGAATGTAAACGGGAGATCCCGGACACCCGCTTTTCGGTTGTGGATGTCATCAGCCGGCAGGAGATCGCTGCATGCCAGAAAATTGCAGACCAAATGGGCATCCCTCTGCGGGTGCGGCATTTCGAAGCCTGAACAGGCGGCCATTGATCGTGGCCGCCTGTTTTTGTGCAAAAAATTTACAAATAGGACTTGATTTTCCTGGTAAAATCAGCTACCATTATGATTAGCAGTCAAATATGTAGAGTGCTAAACATTGTTGTCTGAAAAGGAAGGATCTGCATGAGCAAAAAACAATTTAAGGCGGAATCCAAACGCCTGCTGGACTTAATGATTAACTCGATCTATACCCATAAAGAAATTTTCCTGCGGGAACTGATCTCCAACGCTTCCGATGCGATCGACAAGCTCTATTACGAGTCGCTGGCAAACGGCCAGACCGGGCTTTCCCGTTCGGATTTTTCCATCGACCTTGCCGCCAATAAGGATACCCGCACCTTCACCATCCGTGATAACGGCTGCGGCATGACCAGTGAGGAATTGGAAAGCAACCTTGGCACCATCGCCAAAAGCGGGTCGCTTGCCTTCAAAAAGGAACATGAAGCGGAAAAGCAGGAGGAAATCGACGTCATCGGCCAGTTCGGCGTCGGTTTTTATTCGGCGTTCATGGTGTCCTCCCATGTCACGGTGAAATCCAAACCGTTCGGCTCTGAAAAAGCCTGGTGCTGGGAGAGCAGCGGCGCGGATGGGTACACCATTTCCGAGTGCGAAAAGGAAGGCCATGGCACCGAGATCACCCTGAAGATCAAGGAAAATACCGAAGAAGAAAACTATGACGAATTCCTGGACCCGCACCGCATCTCAATGCTGGTGAAAAAATATTCGGACTATATCCGTTACCCGATCCGGATGGATATGCCGGCCACCCGTCTGAAAGAGGGCTGCCCGGAGGACAAGCCGGAATATGAAAGTTATACGGTCAACGAAACACTCAACAGCATGGTGCCAATCTGGAAAAAACGCAAATCGGAAGTTTCGCAGGAGGACTACAATCAATTTTATAAGGAAAAATTCTTCGATTTTGAGGACCCTGTGCGCACCATCTACACCAGCACCGAGGGCACGGCAACCTATCAGGCGCTGCTTTTTGTCCCGGCGCGCGCACCATATAACTATTACAGCCGCGAATATGAAAAGGGGCTGCAGCTGTACGCTTCCGGCGTGCTGATTATGGAGAAATGCGCCGACCTGCTGCCCGACTGCTTCTCATTCATCCGCGGGCTTGTGGATTCGCAGGACCTCTCGCTGAATATTTCGCGGGAAATGCTCCAGCACGACCGCCAGCTCAAGCTGATCGCCCACAGCCTAGAAAAACGCATCCATTCGGAATTGCTTTCGATGCTGAAAAATGAGCGGGAAAAATATGAAGCATTCTTCAAGAATTTCGGCTTGCAGCTGAAATATGGCGTCTACAGCGAATATGGCGCCAAAAAAGACCTGCTGCAGGACCTGCTGCTCTTCTATTCTTCCAATGAAAAGAAGCTGGCCACCCTTGCCGAATATGTCGGCCGGATGCGTGAGAACCAGAAATACATCTACTATGCCTGCGCAGAAACGGTTGAAAAGGCCGACCTGCTGCCCCAGACTGAACGGCTCAAGGAGGAAGGCTACGAGATCCTCTACCTCACCGACGATATCGACGAATTTGCCCTCAAGATGCTGTACAAATACGAGGATAAGGAGTTCCGCTCGGTGTCCGACAGCGACCTTGGGCTGGAAAATGAATCCGAAAAAGAAGAAAACAAAAAACGCAACGAGGAAAACAAAGACCTGCTCACCTTCCTCAAGGATGCTCTGGACGGCAAGGTAAAAGAGGTACGTCTTTCGGACAAGCTCAAATCCCATCCTGTCTGCCTGAGCAGCGGCGGTGCGATCTCGCTGGAAATGGAAAAGGTGCTCAACGCCATGCCCGGCCAGGAACAGAAGATCCAGGCGGAACGGGTATTGGAGATCAACGCTTCCCATCCGGTATTTGCCGCTCTCCAGCGCCTGTATGCAGAAGACCAGGAGAAACTCAAACAATATGCTTCCCTGCTCTATACCCAGGCGCTGCTGATCGAAGGCATCTCGCCGGAAGACCCTGTCGCATTCTCCAATGCGATCTGCGACCTGATGGCAAAATAAAAAATCTGCTTAACGCTAAAAATCCCCTGTGCACATATGCACAGGGGATTTTTACCATCTTGGAAGCAGGCCAATGATTTCCCAGGCTGGTGGTCATAAGATCATTTCCAACGCCTTCTGTTTGCTTTTGGAAAGATCCATCTGCCGGATATACTGGCGCACGCTCAGGATGAACGCAGGCGGCACCGATAGCTCATCTACTCCCAGCGTCAAGAACAGCGGCAGCAGCGTATGGTCGCATGCCAGCTCCCCGCAGATCCCCACCCATTTCCCTGCGGCATGCGCATTTTTCACTGTGATCGCGATCATGCGCAGGACAGCCGGGTGCTGCGGCTCATAAAACGGCTCCATCTGCGGGTTCTGCCGGTCGGCCGCCAGCGTATATTGCGTGAGGTCGTTTGTCCCGATGCTGAAAAAATCCACCTCTTTCGCCAGCCGGTCGCTCATGAGCGCCGCAGCAGGGGTTTCGATCATTACCCCAACCTCGATCTCCGGGTCAAATGGGATCTGGTTTTTCTTTAAAAGCGCCATTTCCTCCTGCAAGATCCCTTTGAGGGCGCGCACTTCCTGCTCGGAAACGATCATCGGGAACATGATCGCAGCCTTCCCAAAGGCGGAAGCTTGCAGGATCGCACGCAGCTGGGTACGCAGCAGGTTTTGATAGGTCATCGCAAAACGTACGCCCCGTATCCCCAAGGCCGGGTTATTTTCCTTTGTCTGGTACAGATACGGCAGCTGCTTATCCGATTGCAGGTCCATCGTACGGATCACCACCCGTTTGCCCGGAAAGCTTTCCACCGCAAACCGGTAGATTTCCAGCTGTTCTTCTTCGGCAGGCGGGGCCATATTTTCCAGATAGATGAACTCGCTTCGCATCAGCCCCACCCCATCCGCATCATTTTCCTGCGCCAATGCGATGTCAGGCTGGGTGGCGATATTCGCGCAAAGCCGGACGCGCACCCCGTCTGTGGTGATATTTTCCAAGCCTTTGAGCGGTTCGAGCATCTGACGGCGCTGATATTCCATCTGCGGCAGATTCACCATACAAACGATGGTATCCTCATGCGAGTCGATTTAGACCCTGCCATTGTTGCCGTCCACAATAACGGTTTTCCCTTCATCATCCGGGTTCAGGCTGGTCCCGGCACTGACGACTGCCGGAATCCCGGCGGTTTTGGCCAGGATCGAAGCATGCGACTGCACCGACCCGCAGGCGGTGACCACCCCCAGCACCCGCTTTTTATCCAGCCGGACGATATCGCTCGGGGAGAGTTCTTCCGCTGCAAGCACGATCGGGCCGTTGCTGCCCAATGTTTCCTGTTCCCGCCCGGCCAGCAGGTCAGAAAGCTGGCCGGCCACATCCCGGATATCGATCGCACGTTCTTTCATATACGGGTCGTCGATATCCGAGATCTTCCGGGCAAACCCTTCCGCCGCTTCCAGCACAGCATATTCCGCATCCGCTTTCTGTTGGCGGATGATCGTTTCAACCATACTGCAATAATCCCGGTCCTCCAGCATCATCTGATGCACCAGGAAGATCATCGCATTTTTTTCGCCGGCAACCTTCAGGGTCTTCTCATACAAAGCCCCCACCTGTTCCTGCGCTTTTTGTTTCACCTGCCAAAAGCGCTGGATCTCCGCCTGCACATCCAGCACCTCGATCCGGTGCAAATGCCGTTCTTTCCGCTTGTAAAAGCAAAGCTTGCCGATCGCGATCCCGGCGCAGACCCCTTTTCCTGTCAATGTAACCATTGTCGTCCCCCCATTTGTGCATGGGTCGGCCTTCATACCTTTGCATTTCTTTGGAGCAAATGCCCCAGCAGGCTGATCCTTCTGCCGGTCTGGTATAAAGGGCAGTCCCCCCCCGAAACGTCCAGAGAGGCCCTCTATGTTATAGGTATTTTAGCATATCCCCATGCCATTTACTACTGTAATTTTGCAATGTATCCGATCTTTTTTGGCTACCGGGCGCAATTGGCGCCAATTTTAGCCCTGTCTGGTGCCTGAAAGCCGGATATGCCTGCGGCCAAGCCATTCCTAATCCTATGTCTACATCCCCCAAATTATACCTTTTCCCGGCGGATACCTGTCCGGGTTCAAAAAATTTTCATAGTTCTGTCTTAAGTTTTCTAATCCTTTCTGCTAGAATAAACAACCAAAGAGCGTTATTTTGACAGGGGTTGAAAGAATTGGAGCCCAAAAAAATTTATATCGCGGACGATGAAGTGCATATCTGCGAGATCATCCGCTCGTTTCTTGAAAAAGAAGGCTTTTCAGTGCGTTGTTTTGGGGATGGCGCCTCGCTGTATGAGGTGTTCCAAACCGACCCGGCCGACCTGCTGATCCTGGATATCACCATGCCGGGAATGGATGGCCTGAGTTTATGCACCCTCATCCGTCGCTCGAGCGCCGTACCAATTTTGATCGTTTCCGCCCGGGACAGCGAGCTCGACCGGGTATCCGGCATTACCCTGGGGGGCGACGACTATATCGTCAAGCCGTTTTCCCCGCTGGAACTGGTCGCCCGCGTCAAAGCGCAGTTCCGTCGGCAGGCGATGGCTGCCCAGGCCGGGGAAAGCAGCCCTTCCCCGGAATTGGCCTGCGGCAACCTGCGCATCGACCCCCGCAGGCGGTATGCCTGTATCGGGGGAACGGAGCTCTCCCTTACGCCGACCGAATTTGATTTCCTGGTATATTTGATGAAAAATGCCGGCCGCGCCGTCGGCAAGCCGGAGCTGCTCAAGGAACTCTGGCAATATGATTTCGACCCGGATACCCGCGTCACCGACGACCTTGTCAAGCGGGTACGCAAAAAGCTGGCGGAAAAACACAGTTCTGCTCATGTGGAAACCGTCTGGGGCTTTGGGTACCGGATGTCGGCAGGGGATGCGCTATGAAAAATTCCAGTATCCGCAGCAAGATCTTTTTGGCGGAGCTTTCTTTGCTGATCGTTCTGCCGCTGGCGGTTTATATCATGTTCAGCGTCACCATCACCGGTTTTATGCGCAGTTTTGCAGAACGTGACCTGACGCGGCTGCTGGAAGCGGCAGAACCGCTTACGAGGGAAGCCTTTTCTGTCCCCTGGCTGGAGCGGGAGGGGGTGCATAACCGTTCCGGCGCTTATTCCAACGCGATTTCCCCCCTGCTCAGCGCGGATGCATGGCTGATTATCTTCGATGAAAACCAGCAGGCGCTTTACCCCAGCGGATTTGTTTTCCCAGAGGGGTCCCTGGCGCTGACGCCCGACGACGCCCAGCGGTTTTTGACAGAGTCGCTGCAGAATGAAGCATTCCAGGAAGGGACGGCGGAAAACGGGCAGCGGTATCTTTATTGTGTGCGAAAACTGGACGATGGGGACGGCCCCATCCGTTATATGCTCGCTTACAGCCCCTTATATAATACCTATACCCTTTTTGAACGGGTTGGGAAGCTGGTGCTGCTGATCACCGCCCTGATCGCTGCCATTTCCCTGCCGATTGCATGGCTGACTGCGCGCCGGATCTCCGCCCCGCTGATGCGCCTGAGCGCCTGCCTGGATCAGATCGGCCAGGGGGAATTCCCACGGATCCCGGAAGAACAGGGCGCACGGGAGGTCGTCCAGCTTTCCAAATCGGTCATCCATATGTCCGAACGGCTTTCCCGTTATGCGGCTGCACAAAAAACCTTTATCGAAAACGCTTCCCATGATCTGCGCACCCCGCTGACCTGTATCGGCGGTTATGCCGAAGGGCTGGAATACGATGTCTTTGAAGATCCCAAGGAAATCGGGGCAAAGATCGCAGGCGAATGCGCCCGCCTGTCCGACCTGATCGACGATCTGCTTGCCCTTTCGCGGATGGATAACGACGACCAGGCCATTGCGCTGGTCCCAGTCGGCCTAGGGGCCTTTTTGCAAGGGCAGGTTTCCCGTCTGGAAGGCGCGGCAGCTGCACGCGGGCTGCGGTTCGTCCTGAACCTGCCGCAGCCGGAACCGTATATCTATGCGGATGAGCAGCTGTTTATCCGTGTATTTGAAAACCTGTTTTCCAATGCGATGCGGTATGCGCGCAGCTGCATCTGGGTACAGGCGGATATCGCCGGTGGGGATGCCGTCATCCTGGTGGAAGACGACGGCCCCGGCCTGGCGCCCCAGAGTATCCCGCGCCTGTTCGACCGCTTCTATAAAAGCCGGGACGGGCAATCCGGCCTTGGCCTGGCGATTGTCAAAACTTCACTGGAATATATGGGAGGCTCGGTCCGCGCCTACAACGGCAGGCATGGCGCAGCGTTTGAGGTCCATATTGGCCTGTGCCCGCCGGGACATCCGGTATAAGCGTCCCGGCGATCAAAAAATACCGTATGGAATCCGGCAGCTGCCTTTGGGCGGCTGCCGGATTCTTACAAATTTCTTACAATTTTCTCACAGCGATTCTCTAGCCTTAGCAGTCAAAATCCTTATACTGAATATGAAATCTTCCCACCAATCAAGTGGGGCTATATGTCTGCGGCCAGGTATCATGCCATTTGTAAAATCTGATATTTTAGGAGTGACCAATTATGTCTATGCAACAAAAGCATTCTTTCAGGCGCCGCGCCTTTGCGGTGCTTACCGCATTGCTGCTCATCTGCGGGATCGGCAGCCTTTCGGTCTTTGCCGACGGCGGGCTGGATATGTACACCGATTATCCGGGCGTCATTGTACGCGCGGGCGATTCGGTCAGTTTCCCGCTGAGTTTTGACAATACAAGCGGTTCTTCCTTCAACGTTTCGTTGGGTATCAATTCCATTCCAGATGGCTGGGACGGCTATTTCCAAGGCTCTTCCGGCACCATCAGCCAGGTGATGGTGCGTCCGGGCACCGATTCCGCTTCCGCTAAATTCTCCCTCGATATCCCGGAGGACGCGGCGGAAGGTACTTATCCGGTCACCCTGGAAGCGACTTCCTCCACCGGCCTGACCGATCTGTTGTCCCTGGAACTGGTGGTCAGCGCACAGGGCAGCGGCGCCGGCAAATTTACCGTCCAGTACCCGGAACTGCAGGGTTCCCCAGACGCCTCCTTCAACTTCAGTATGACCCTTGCCAATAACGGCATCGAAGAGCAATCCTACAGCCTTTCCGCCCAGCCGCCTGAGGGCTGGCAGGTCGTATTCCGCCCTTCCAGCGCTACCAGCCAGGTTGCCAGTTTGTCGGTGGAAGCCGGGGCCAGCCAGGGGTTGAGCGTGACTGTGACCCCGCCTGAAAATGTTGCCGCCGGCACTTACACCATCCCCTGTTCCGCTGTATCGGCGAAAGAATCCCTGACGTCGGAATTGACGGTCATCATCACCGGCTCCTATGAAATGACCCTTTCCACCCCGAGCGGGCGGCTCAGTCTGGAAGCTTATGCCAACAAAGAAACCCCGCTCACCCTGAGCATTGCCAATACCGGGAGCAGCCCGCTGCAGAATATCAACCTGACCTCTTCCCTGCCGTCCGGATGGAATATCCGTTTTGAAACCCCGACCATTGAAACGCTCGATGTCGGCGCGACCACCGAAGTGGCAGCCTACCTGACCCCCAGTTCGGATGCTCTGACCGGCGACTATGTGACATCGATCACCGCCTCTACGGCAGAAACCTCCAGTACGGCTGATTTCCGCATTGCGATTAAAACCAGCGTCGTTTGGGGTGTTGTGGGCGTTATCCTGATCGTGGTACTGCTTGGCGGTGTTGCTTACATTTTCCGCAAATATGGGAGACGATGACCATGCTCGAAAAACAAATTATGATCGAAACCAGCGGCCTCACCAAACATTATGGGGAGATCGTCGCGGTGGACCATCTTGACCTGACGATCGAGCGCGGCGAAGTATTCGGCCTGCTCGGGCCAAACGGCGCTGGAAAAACCACCACCGCCCTCATGTTGCTTGGGCTGACCGAACCGAGCGATGGCAAAGCGACCATCGGCGGGCATGACTGCACCCGTGAACCGATCGCAGTCAAACGCCTGGTCGGCTATCTGCCCGACAGCGTTGGTTTTTATAACGACCTGACCGGGCGGGAAAACCTGCGGTTCACCGGCCGGCTCAATGGGCTGGACGGCAAAGCATTGGAAGAAAAGATCGACCAGCTGCTCAAACGGGTCGGTATGGCCGAAGCTGCCGACCGCAAAGCCGGGACCTATTCCCGCGGTATGAAACAGAGGCTTGGTATCGCCGATGTATTGATAAAAGACCCGGCTGTCATCATCATGGATGAGCCCACATTGGGTATTGACCCGGAAGGGATCCGGGAACTGCTGGAAATCATCCGTTCGATCTCCAAAGAGGATGGGCGCACCATCCTGATCTCCTCCCATCAGCTGTATCAGGTGCAGCAGGTCTGCGACCGTGTCGGTATTTTTGTCAAAGGCAGCCTGATCGCCTGCGGGCGAATCGAGGACCTGGGGCGGCAGATACAGATGGAAGGCGGTTTTTCGCTTGAACTGGAAGCGCTGCCCAATGATGGCGGGCTGGAAGCTTTGCTGCGCACACAGGAAGGGGTCACCGATGTCCGGCAGGAATACGGGCATATCCTGGTGGAGTCGTCCTGTGACCTGCGTTCCCTGGTCACTGATCTGGCTGCACAGAATGGGTATGCGCTGATGTATCTGCGCCAGCGCGGCGGGGATCTGGACGAGATCTACCGCAGATATTTTGAAAAGGCAGGTGAGCGGCATGAAACCAGCCGTAAGCGCAAAGTTGGCGGCATTTTTACCAAAGCCATCCACAAGCAAGGATGAGCAGGTTTATCATCAAGGGTTTTTTGCCCTTTATCGCAAAGAACTCGCCGACCATCTGGACAGCACGCGCTTTTCCCTCATTTTTATCCTTTTGATTATGACCAGCGGGGCCAGCTTATTTGGCGCATTGGGCGGCCTTTCCAGCGCAGTTGCAAACGATAACCAGTTTATCTTCCTGAAACTGTTTGCTACCAGCAGCAGTTCGATCCCTTCTTTTGTCACCTTTATGGGATTTTTAGGGCCGCTGGCCGGCTTGACCTTGGGGTTTGATGCAATTAACCGGGAACGCGCGCAGGGTACCCTGCACCGTCTTGCTGCCCAGCCGATCTACCGTGACGCGATCATCAATGCCAAATTCCTTGCCGGGGCGACGGTCGTTACCCTGATGGTCTTTTCCATCGGTATTTTGTTATCTGCCTGTGGGCTGCTTTCGACCGGTATCGCACCCAGCGCGGAAGAGATCGTGCGGATCTTTGTTTTCCTGGTTTTTACCACAGTGTATATCTGTTTCTGGCTGGGGCTGGCGATTTTTTTCTCGGTCGTCAGCAAATACGCCGCGACCTCTGCGCTTGCTGTGATCGCTATCTGGATCTTCTTTGCATTCTTTATGAGCCTGATCGCAGGGACGGTTGCCGACCTGCTTTTCCCGGTCAACGACCTGATCAGCGCCATCGGGAATAGCGCACGGAATATCGAGTGCGAACTGGCGCTCAACCGCATTTCGCCTTATTATCTCTACAGTGAGGCGATCTCCACCATCCTCAACCCCGGCGTACGTTCGATCGGCATCGTCACCACCAACCAGCTTTCCGGGGCCATCGTCGGCTATCTTCCCCTTGGGCAGAGCCTGCTGCTTGTCTGGCCGCATCTGGTAGGGCTTTTTGCATTGATGATCTGTGCGTTCGCCGCTTCCTACATCTGTTTCATGCGCCAGGAAATCCGTATCTGACATCCCCTTATCTGCATATGCTTTTCGACATATGCGTATCTGGCGGCGCCCGCCCCAAAAAGCGGGCGCCTTTCTCCTGTCCAAAATTTTGTCCATCCAAAGGGTCTTGGGTGGACAAAGCTGCTGATTCATTTCAATCGTCCAAACCTTTCCCGATGTCATAACCGGAAGGCGGACGAAAAAACGGCCTTGTGAGGGGATATCCCCTCACAAGGCCGTTTTCCATTTTTATCAGGCGTGAATATGTGTGCCAGTATGTCCCGCAATCCCGTCCTTGGCTTTTTCCAAAAGGGTAATCAATGCGGTACGCCCAGGCTTGGACTCGGCGAATTCCACCGCTGCCTGTACCTTCGGGAGCATGGAACCCGGAGCAAAATGCCCCTCTGCCATGTACTGCCGCGCCTGCTCCGCGGTGATATCCGAAAGCCATTCCTGATTTGGCTTGCCGAAATTGATCGCCGCTTTCTCCACTGCGGTCAGGATAATCAGGCAATCGGCGTCGACCTGCTGGGCCAGTACGCAGCTTGCAAAATCCTTGTCAATGACGGCCGCCGCCCCTTTCAGGTGATGGCCTTCGGTCGCATAAACCGGGATCCCGCCGCCACCGCAGGCGACTACCACCAGCCCGGCGTCCACCAGCGCATGTACCGTGGAAATTTCCACGATCGCCTGCGGGCGCGGGGAAGCTACCACGCGGCGATATCCGCGCCCGGCATCCTCAATGACGTCATATCCGCGTTCTTTGACCATCCGGTCGGCTTCTTCCTTGGTCATAAAGCTGCCGATCGGCTTGGTCGGATGGGCAAATGCCGGGTCGTTGTGATCGACCATAACCTGTGTCAGCACGGTCGCCACCCCTTTTACGATCCCGCGGTCGAGCAATTCCTCGCGCAGCGCGTTCTGCAGGTCATACCCGATATATCCCTGGCTCATCGCCACGCATACCGAAAGCGGGCACGGGATATATTTTTCCGGGTCGCTGCGGGTCAGTTCGGTCATCGCCGCCTGGATCATCCCGACCTGCGGCCCGTTCCCATGGGAAATGATGACCTCATGCCCCTCTTCGATCAAGTCAGCGATCGCCTTGGCGGTCTGTTTGACCGCGCGCATCTGTTCGGGCAGGTTATTCCCCAACGCATTGCCGCCCAATGCGATTACAATTCTTTTTCCCATAATGATCTACCACCTATCATTTAAAAAAGATCTCTCATACCGGCCGCAGGGATATCCTGTCTGCTGCCGGAAAAATATTTCGGCCCACCCGCATACAGGATTGACCGGCTGGTATGGGGTGGGCCAAAGGGTTAGAAAGGTAGGAAAATGGACTGGATTATTTCTGGAACCAACGCTCGGTCCCGCGTTCATACAGCGCTTTCAGGGTCGCCTGCGGGTCTTTGCATTTTGCCAGGAAGATCATCGCTGCGATGATATACGGTTTATAGGAAGCCTCCTTGTAGAGCGGGGTGCGGTAACGGTCGAACACCGACGCTTCCACTTCGCCGTCTTTGCAGGATACGTCATTGATATCCGCGGGCAGGCAGTGCAGGTAAAGCGCTTTGCCATCCTTGGTGGTCTTCATCAGTTCCTCGGTGCAGCACCAGTCTTTATGCTCTGCATTCTGGGCAAGCAGTTCTTTTTCCAGCTTCTTGATCCCTTCGGAATCGCCCTCTGCATACAGGTTGGTGCGTTTTTCCATCGCTGCGAACGGTGCCCAGCTCTTCGGATAAACGATATCCGCATCTTTGAACGCTTCCGCCATCGAATTGGTGCGTTTGAAGGTACCGCCGGTGGCCTCTGCATTCTTCTTGGCGACCTCTTCCACTTCCGGCATGACCTCATACCCTTCCGGATGCGCCAGCACGACGTCCATGCCGAACCGGGTCATCAGGCCGATGACGCCCTGCGGGACAGACAGCGGTTTGCCGTAAGACGGGGAATAAGCCCAGGTCATCGCAACCTTTTTGCCTTTGAGGTTTTCCACACCGCCGAATTCATGGATGATATGCAGCATATCCGCCATGCACTGGGTCGGATGGTCGATATCGCACTGCAGGTTGACCAGGGTGGGTTTCTGCTCGAGCACACCATCTTTAAAGCCTTCGGTCACTGCATCGACCACATCGTGCATATATTTGTTGCCCTTGCCGATATACATATCGTCACGGATACCGATGACATCTGCCATGAAGGAGATCATGTTGGCAGTTTCACGGACGGTTTCACCGTGCGCGATCTGGGATTTGCCTTCGTCCAGGTCCTGCACTTCCAGCCCGAGCAGGTTGCAGGCGGAAGCAAAGGAGAAACGGGTACGGGTGGAGTTGTCACGGAACAGGGAGATACCCAGCCCGCTTTCAAAAACCTTGGTGGAGATATTGTTTTCACGCATATAACGCAGCGCGTCGGCAACCGTGAAAACAGCTTCCAGTTCATCGTCGGTTTTTTCCCAGGTCAGGAAAAAATCGCCCTCATACATTTCCTTGAAATTCAGCTTATTGAGTTTGTCGATATACGCCTGTAATTTCTGATCCATACGTATCTTCTCCTTCTTAATTTTGGTTATCTGGGCAAATAAGGCTTACCAATTATTCACAATAGATGGTGGGCAGGGCAGCATAAACAGCCGCGCAGTGTACCAGATCCTGTTTCCAGGTCATCTCGTTGGGGGCATGTGCCTGCGCTTCAGCGCCCGGCCCAAACCCGATGCAGGGGATGCCGTTGCGTCCCATGATCGAAACGCCGTTGGTGGAGAAAGTCCATTTGTCGGTCAGCGGGCGGGCCTGGCGCATTGCCAGCGTCGCTGCATCACCGGTCCGGCCTTCGCCATAAAGGCCCTTGTAAGCGGCTTCCATCGCACGGGTGACCTTGTGATCCTCCGGGATGACCCAGGTCGGGAAGTAGCATTCGATCGGATAGACGCAGCCGGTCCAGGAGGCACGCTCATAGGTGTACATGCTGACTTTGACGTCGTCGCCATATTTCTTCACGTTGGGCAGCGCACGGATCTCATCCAGGCAGCTTTCCCAGGTTTCGCCGGCAGTCATGCGGCGGTCAAGCGAGATCGAGCAGGAATCCGCCACTGCGCAGCGGGACGGGGAGGTAAAGAACACTTCGCTGACAGTAACGGTACCGCGGCCCAGGAAGCGGGCTTCTTTCCATTCCTTGTTGTATTTCTCATCCAGCATTTTGACAAGGCCCTTGATCTCTACGCTGTCATCCGCGCTGTTCTCATTGAGGGCGCGCACATCCTGAAGGATATCCGCCATCTTGTAGATCGCGTTGTCGCCGCGTTCCGGAGCGGAACCATGGCAGGAAATGCCCTTCACATCCACACGGATCTCCATCCTGCCGCGCTGGCCGCGGTAGATGCCGCCGTCGGTCGGCTCGGTGGAAACGACGAATTCCGGACGGACTTTATCTTCGTTGATGATATACTGCCAGCACAAGCCGTCGCAGTCCTCTTCCTGGACGGTACCGGTGACGACGACGGTATATTTATCGGAAAGCAACCCCAGATCCTTCATGATCTTTGCGCCATAGGTTGCGGATACGATGCCGCCCAGCTGGTCGGAGGTGCCGCGGCCGCCGATCTCGGTTTCGGTTTCATACCCCTCGTACGGGTCAAATTTCCAGTTGGCGCGGTTGCCGATGCCGACGGTGTCGATATGGGCGTCAAACCCGATCAAGGTCTTGCCGGTACCCATATAACCCAGGACGTTGCCCATCGGGTCGATGACCACCTTGTCGAAATCCAGCTTTTTCATCTCCTGCTCAATGCGTTTGATGACCTTTTCTTCCCCGCAGCTTTCCCCCGGGATTGCAACGAGGTCCCGCAGGAATTTTGTCATGTCTGCCTGATAACCTTCTGCTGCTGCTTTGATTTTGCTGAAATCCATCTTCCATTACCTCCGCATACTTCAAATCATGATGTTTGTCGCCGTACCAGGGTCTGCCGATATATCATCCGTTTTATTTGCTCGGGTAAGCGCCATTCCAAACCACTTTGCGGTAATTGTCCGGGTCGGTGTCCCCTTCGGTGGAGAACATCAGCACCTTGCTGTCCGCACCCAATTTGAGCGCCTCGCGCAGTTCGCGGTAGTTGGGGTCTTCCATCAGGGTCGCCAACAGCCCCATGCCGACCGCCCCGCTCTCGCCGGAAATCACCTGCGGGTCGCCTTTGCAGGGGGCGCCCAGCATCCGCATGCCTTTTGCTGCCACCCAGTCAGGGCAGGATACAAAGAAACTCGAATGGTTCTTCAGGATATCCCAGGAGATGGTGTTCGGCTCGCCGCAGGCAAGCCCCGCCATAATCGTCTGCAAATCCCCATCGACCACCCGCGGACTGCCGTCGGCAGCAATCGCACCTTTATATAAGCAGTCAGCTGCCTGCGCTTCCATGATTACCGTCGTCGGGCAGTTCCCCGGGAACAGGTTTGCGAAATATCCCTGCATCGCGCCTGCCAGCGAACCGACGCCGGCCTGTACGAAAATATGGGTCGGGCGCTCAACGCCGGCGGCTTTGATCTGTTCAGCCGCTTCGGATGCCATTGTGCCATATCCCTGCATGATCCAGGCCGGGATTTCCTCATAGCCCTCCCATGCGGTATCCTGCACGACGACGCCGTTTTCGGTTTCGGCCGCTTCCGCTGCCGCCATACGGACGCAATCGTCATAGTTAACTTCTTCGATCGTGACCTTTGCGCCCTCTTTGGCGATATTGTCAAACCGGGATTTTGCGCTGCCCTTCGGCATATGGACGACCGCTTTCTGCCCCAGCTTATTGGCTGCCCAGGCCACGCCGCGGCCATGGTTGCCGTCGGTGGCCGTGAAGAAGGTGGCCTGGCCGAATTCCTGGCGCAGTTTTTCGGAGGTCAGATAATCATAGGTCATTTCGGAAACATCCCGTCCGAGCTGCTGGGCGATATACCGCGCCATCGCAAATGATCCGCCGAGCACCTTGAAGGCGTTCAGTCCAAAGCGGTAAGATTCATCCTTGACAAAAATGTCCCCGAGCCCAAGCTGTCCGGCCATTTTTTTCAGTTCGGCCAGCGGGGTCACCGCATACTGCGGGAAGCTGCTGTGGAACTTGCGGGCCTTGGCGATGTTCTCCAAAGACATCACCGAAAGATGCCGGTCATCGCTCTTGGGCATTCTGTTTGCTGTCCATTTGATCTGTTCCATAAACCGATCTCCTCCTTGGAATCCTGCCGCCGTTTTCCCGGCGTTTTTTTGCTTTCTAGCCCCATCATAACATAGATTTTTAGGAAGTCAATGGATTTTCTAAAAAATTTTTGTTATGACTAAATAATTTTTAGTTTTTTGTGCATTTTTTCAATTTTATTCGCTTGCTTTCTGAATTTTTTAATGTTAAACTAATAAAAGTAGTACTATATTCATTAAAAAAACCAAACACTTTTTTGATACGGATGGAGGATTCGCATATGTATGAATTCATCGTGAACGGTCAGCCGGTCGCGACCGACCTCGATCAAAAGCTTTTGTTTTTTCTCCGGGAAACGTTAGGGCTTACCTCGGTCAAAAATGGATGTGCTGAGGGCGCCTGCGGTACCTGCACCATCTTAGTGGATGGCAAGGCTACCAAGGCTTGTGTGCTGAAAACTTCCCGCTGCACTGGTAAAAATATCATTACCTGTGAGGGGCTTTCCGACCGGGAAAAGGACGTCTACGCCTATGCCTTCACCCATTGCGGCGCCGTGCAGTGCGGCTTCTGTACCCCCGGCATGGTGATGAGCGCCAAAGGGTTATTGGATCAAAACCCCGACCCCAGCCGTATCCAGGTCAAGGAAGCCCTCAAAAACAATATCTGCCGCTGCACCGGCTACAAAAAAATTGAAGATGCGGTGCTGCTCTGTGCAAAAATTTTCAGGGAAAATGCCGACGTCCCAAAATGTAATTGGACCGGCAAGATCGGCGAGAACCTGCCCCGTGTGGACGCGCCCGCCAAAGCGTTGGGCATCGCCGAATATGCCGACGACATCCAGCTGGAAGGCATGGCGTTCGGCGGCGCGGTGCGCAGCAGCTATCCCCGGGCAAAGGTGCTGTCGGTCGATGCTTCCGAAGCCGACGCCCATCCCGGCGTACTCTCGGTGCTCACTGCCGCCGATCTGCCGGGCAATATCAAGGTAGGGCATCTGAAAAAAGACCAGTATGTCCTGGTGCCGGTGGGGGAAGAAACCCACTTTTTAGGCGACCCGATCGTACTGATCGCCGCTGAAACCCGCGAGGCATTGGAGGAAGCCAAAGCGCTGGTGGAAATTTCCTATGAAGAACTCACGCCGATCACCAATGTGTGGGAAGCGATGGCCGAAGGGGCGCCTGTGATCGACGGCGACCACAACCTGCTGGCGCATGAGCATCTGGTGCGCGGCAATGCGGATGAAAAAATCCGCAATTCCAAATATGTCGTCACCACCAAATATTCCACCCCGCCCACCGAGCACGCCTTTCTCGAGCCGGAAACCGCTGTCGCCAAACCGGACGGCGAAGGCGGTGTGATCGTTTACTCGGGCGACCAGGGCATCTATCAGACCAAACATGAATGTGCCGAAGCGACCGGGCTGCCCCAGGAAAAGGTGCGGGTGGTCGCCAAAATGGTCGGCGGCGGCTTTGGCGGCAAGGAGGATATGAGCGTCCAGCACCATGCGGCCATCCTCGCACTTATTACCGGCCGGCCGGTCAAGGTATCCATGAGCCGGAAAGAGAGTATCCTCTGCCATCCCAAACGGCATGGCTTCGAGATGGAATTTACCACCGCCTGCGATGAAAATGGCTACCTCACCGCGATGAAAGCCACCCTGATTGCCGACACCGGCGCATTTGCTTCGCTGGGTGGCCCTGTGTTGCAGCGCGCCTGCACCCACGCGGCCGGCCCGTACAATTACCAGGACATCGAAATCGACGGCAAAGCCTACTACACCAACAACCCGCCCTGCGGCGCGTTCCGTGGCTTCGGCGTGACCCAAAGCTGTTTCGCGACCGAATGCAACCTCAACCTGCTGGCAGAAAAGGTGGGCATCTCCCCTTATGAAATCCGTTACCGCAATGCCATCCGTCCGGGCCAGGTGCTGCCGAACGGGCAGTTTGCGGACGAGTCCACTGCGCTGGTCGAAACGCTGGAAGCCATTAAGCCGTATTATGACGCGCATCCCAAAGCCGGTATCGCCTGCGCGATGAAGAACAGCGGCCTGGGGGTCGGCATCCCGGATTATGGCCGCTGCCGCCTGGTCGTGCGGGATGGGGCGGTGCATATCCACACCAGCGCCGCCTGCATCGGGCAGGGCATGGGCACCGTCGTGACCCAGATGGTCTGCGACGTGACCGGCCTGCCGGTCGATCAGGTATGCTATGAGATCCCGGATACCGGCGAATGTCCCGATTCGGGCAACACCACCGCTTCCCGCCAGACCCTGTTCACCGGCGAAGCCACCAAACAGGCATGCCTCAAGCTGCTGGAAGCCAAAGGGGACCGCCCGCTCTCCGATCTGGACGGGCAGGAATTTTACGGGGAATATCTCGGCGTGACCGATAAGCTCGGCTCGGATAAGCCCAACCCGGTCAGCCACATCGCTTACGGCTACGCCACCCACCTGGTGGATCTCGATGCCGACGGCAAGGTGCGCCTGGTGATTGCAGCCCACGACGTCGGGCGGGCGATCAACCCGGTCAGCCTGGAAGGGCAGATCGAAGGCGGCGTCGTCATGAGCCTTGGCTACGCGCTCACCGAGGATTACCCGCTCGACCATGGGCGTCCGACCGCCAAATACGGTACCCTCGGCCTGTTCAAAGCCAACCAGACCC
Organism: uncultured Anaerotruncus sp.; assembly: GCA_944387965.1. Taxonomy (GTDB): domain Bacteria; phylum Bacillota; class Clostridia; order Oscillospirales; family Ruminococcaceae; genus Anaerotruncus. The sequence continues at coordinate 19,009 of CALXGW010000087.1, forward strand.
CCGATGTGCAGGCTGTGATCGTCGGCAAGAGCCATTCCCCGCTCGCGCAGGGCGCCAAAGGGGTCGGTGAGATCTGCTCAATCCCAACGGCTCCTGCTGTCCAACTCGCCTATTACCAGCGGGACGGCATCTTCCGCACCTCCTTGCCGCTCGAAAATACCCCCTACAGCCGTAAACGGTGAGCGGCATGGGCGATTCCCTGCGTTTGGGCTGCATCTTCCTGGCGTCCGGCTATGCGCGGCGGTTCGGGCAAAATAAGCTGCTGGCGGATTTCCAGGGCAGGCCGATGATCGATGTTATCCTGGAAAAGCATCCTTATGAGCGGTTCTGCCAGACGGTGGTCGTCACCCGCTACCCCGAGATCGCCGTTTCAGCGGCCATCCACGGCTGCACGGTCGTGGAAAACGAGGACCCCACCGGCGACATCGCCCGGACCATCCGGTCAGGTATTGCAGCACTGATGCCGGGGCTGTCCGGCTGCATGTTTTCGGTCTGCGACCAGCCGCTGCTCACGCCCGCAAGCATCCACCGGCTGGTGGACGCCTTCTGGGCCAGCCCGGACAAAATCGTTGCCCTCGGCAGCGGCGGGCGGCGCGGCAACCCGGTGATCTTCCCGGCTTCCCTTCTGCCGGAACTGGCGTCCCTGCCCTCCGGCGAATCCGGCAGCGCCGTCATCCGGCGGCATCCGGGGCTTTTGCAGCTGGTGGAGGCCGGCTGCCCGGCGGAACTTTGGGATGTGGACCGCCC
>CALXGW010000088.1 GCA_944387965.1 uncultured Anaerotruncus sp.
GGTCGACATAGACGGAATGCAAATTATCCAGGTCCTCATCCCGGCGGATGGCGTTCATATCGGTATACAACCCGGTCCCCGGCGCAAACCCATACCGTCCCAGCGCCATCCGTTTCCATTTTGCCAGTGAATGTACGATCTCCACATCCGCGCCGATCCCCAGCACATCGAACCGCACCGGCCTCTCGACCCCATTGAGGTCGTCGTTCAGCCCGGTTTCCGGCCTGACAAACAGCGGCGCGGAAACGCGGGTCAGGTTCAATGCAGCTGCCAGTTCCCGTTCAAAGGTATCCTTTGCCAGTTTGATGGCAATTTCGGTTTCCATGATATCCAGCTTGGAAAAATAATGCTCCGGCAGCAGCAGGTTTTTCATCGGTGTGGTCGGCATCTTGGGTCATCCTTTCAATCCCCGCAAAACGGGCGGGGGTACGCTTTACTGATAGTCTATTTTACCAGCTTCGGCTGCGATATGCAAGAGAAATCCGCCCGTCCTGCAAAAGTTTTTCCGTCCCTCCGGCATGAAATAAGGATTGACGAAAAAGCTAACACTTGTTACAATTAGCTTGCAAAACTTCTTTTTTGAAAGGGGGCGGGCAGATGCAGCGCAGCGTATGGCTGGGGCTGAGTTATACCGTACCGATCAATCCTTCCAAGGCGCGGGTATATGTCTGGCGCAAATTAAAGGATTTCGGGGCGGAATATCTCAAGCAGGGGGTCGCCATCCTGCCGGAGAGCCAGCAGAATATGCAGCAGTTTTCCGCGCTTTCCCAAAAAATCCGCCAGATGGGCGGCGAAAGCTGTATCCTGGAACTGCGTTTTACCGACCCGGCGGACGAAGCCGAGATGGTCGCCCGCTTTAAAAAACAGGCAGAAACCGAATACCGCGACCTGGTGAACGAATGTAAAGCCGCCCTGCGGGAGCTGCGGCAGCCCGGCCGCCCGGTCTCCCCGCAGGAAAACGACCGGATCCGCCAGATGATCAAGCGGTACCGCAAAGCCCGCGCGCGGGATTATTTTTCCGAAACCGGCGCGGCCTCCCGGGAGATCGAGGAAGGCATCAACGAGATCATCGACAGCGTGCGCGAGGTGGCCAGCGATGTGGGCAAGCAGCTGCGCGCCCTGCTGGACAACTGACCCATACTCCCGCCGGCCAGCCGGCAGCCATAAAAGCGACAGGGGACGTTTCCCGCAAAAGGAAACGTCCCCTGTTTTTTTAGTCCCCGACCTGCTGGTAGGTGACTTTTTTCATCTTCTGTTCCTGGCGCGGGCGGTCACTGTAATCGGTGCGCACCCCGGCGATCCCGTCCACCGTATCCATCCCTTCGACCACCTTGCCGAACGCAGCGTACTGCCCATCGAGATGGGGCGCGTCGGCATGCATGATGAAGAACTGGGACCCCGCCGAATCCGGGTCCATCGCGCGCGCCATCGAGATCACACCGCGGGTGTGCCGCAGGTCGTTTTTCACCCCGTTGGCCATGAATTCGCCTTTGATGGTGTATCCCGGGCCGCCCATGCCGGTGCCTTCCGGGTCGCCGCCCTGGATCATGAAACCGGGGATCACCCGATGGAAGATCAGCCCGTCATAAAAGCCGTCCTGCACCAGCTTGATGAAGTTTTCCACTGTGATCGGCGCAATCTCAGGATAAAGTTCGATCTTGATCTGCCCGCCGTTCTCCATTTCAATCGTTACCAGATGCTGCATCCTGTTTTTCCTCCCTTTCACCGCGCAGATACCCTGCGCCCAGCCTCTCCCGGCCGGTTATTTTTTCTTCCCGTCGTATTCCTGCTCGCAGTAGATGCAGCGGTATACCGGGCCGTTTGCTTCCTCAACCAGCCGGAACACATGCGCGATCTCCTGCTCGACCGAAGTGATGCAGCGCGGGTTTTTGCATTTTACCACATTGGTGATCTCTTTGGGCAGGGTCAGATGCTTTTTCTCAATGATCCGCCCGTCGTCGATGATATTGACGGTGATGTTCGGGTCGATGAATCCCAGCACATCCAGGTCGATATCAATGTTGTTTTCGATTTTGATGATATCCTTTTTGCCGGTCTTGACGCTGCGCGCATTTTTGATGATCGCAACGCTGCAATCCAGCTTGCCCAAATCGAGGAAGCGGTAGATCTCCATCGCTTTCCCGGCTTCGATATGGTCGATGACCAGGCCTTTCTGTAAGCTGTCGACGTTCATTCTTCCACCCCCAGCATCTTCATAATCAGCGCCATGCGCACATATTTGCCGTACAGCACCTGTTTAAAATAGCAGGCGCGCGGGTCCTTGTCCACTTCCACCGCGATCTCATTGACCCTCGGCAGCGGATGCATCACGATCATATCCGATTTTGCCAGCTTCATCTTTGCGGTGTCCAGGATGTAGCTGTCGCGCAGGCGGACATAATCTTCCTCATTGAAAAACCGTTCCCGCTGTACACGCGTCATATACAGGATATCCAAATCCCCGATCACCTTTTCCAGCCGCTCCACCTCACGGAACGGGATATTCCGGGCAATCAGCATTTCCCGCAGGTAATCCGGGATTTTCAGTTC
>CALXGW010000089.1 GCA_944387965.1 uncultured Anaerotruncus sp.
CATGGACATGCGCAGATACATTCTGCGTATCCTGCGATGCTGTATCGTCCAAAAGTGCAAAGATGGCAGTTGAACAGACCTGTCCCGCAACAATGGCTGATAATAGCAGGGATAAAACCCGATGACGTATTTTGTACATAAGAACCTCCCCAAATACCTGTGAATCATGTTTAAAGCATTACAGCCAACGGGGATAAAACTTGCCCCTCCTGGTGGCAAAATCATATAAAGATACCGACATTTTAACAAAAATATGGCGCTGCAACGGGCATTGTGTAAAATTTGCATCAATTTGTGTAATATTGATCCAACAGATGGCAGGATGCACTACTACTAACTCTTTCCGCTTTAGGCAACCGCTTTTTTGGCCGGCCGCATCTCTTCTTCACCAGCAAAGTTTTTGCTTCATAATCCGGGGAAAGCCCGCCGCCACATACCAAATCATTTCTGCAGTATCAGGACAGCTGTGTTGTTTGTGGGCCGGATCCCCAGGACCGTTTTGGGTTATCTATCCGTATAGATAGTCCTCTACTTTCAAATTTCCTCCTATTTTTCCTCTAAAATTTCTTAGTATGATCTTTTGGGCAAATTGTATTATTTTTAATATAATTATTCAATATATTTTATCAAAAACGTTATTACAAAAAATATATACTTATTTTGTAATATTTTTTAAAGAAAAATATATAATAAATAATACAAAAATATAGCAAAAATTCAACTTAAATTTGTCGAAAAATTTTTATGTGAGAATTTTGTCTTATTCGCCAAAATTTACATCCGCAATTTCTCCATGGTAGAAAAAAAGCGTGGCCAAAGCCACGCTTTTTTTCTATTCTTCTTGGCGCCAGTCACAACAGCCAGGTACAGGCACTGTCTATCAGCATCAGCCCAGCGACAGCCCAAAATGCCGCTCGCCGTCCGCGATCGCTCAGTATACCCACCATCTTCTCAAAAAGCGGCTGCAATATATATAGGAAAAGCAGCCCGCCCAATCCAAACCGGACCGAGGGCGACAAAGCGATCCGCCCTTCGAAATTGATTTTATAATCCAGATAGGTCTGCCACGGCCAGCTGCCGGTGAGCGCCTCCAACAGATAGCTGGTTGCCAGTTCGATCACAGTCGCCACTGCCATACAGCCCAGGAAAACCGAAACCGGCTTTACCATCCGCACCCATCGCGGCTGCCGGACATCCATCAGGCGGCGGAAGCAGAGCAAAAACGCTAGCGCCCCTACCCCGTACACCGGGCAGTAGGGCCCAAAAAGCACCCCGCGGTTGCTGAATCCCCACCGGTAGACCACAACCTCCAAAAACACCTCGTAAAGCCATCCCAGAACCGAGTACAGGAAAAAATAAAGGAAATACCGCTGGATTTTCTCCCACAAGCCCTCACGCGCCATGCCGGCCACCGCCTTTTTGCCATTTTTCCCAGTATACCATATCCCGCACAACATTTCATCACAAATATCCCATCCAAATCATTCCTGGAGCGCACGGTGCAGGCACCTTCCAATGCAAAAAAGCCGGTACCCGCGAAACGGGTACCGGCCTTTGCCGTTTTACTTATGCAGTTTCAGCGCCCCTGGGCAGCTTTTTTTAATACATGCCGCCCATGCCGCCCGCAGGCATCGCCGGGGCCGGGTTTTCTTCTTTCTCATCCGCAACGAGGGATTCGGTGGTCAGGATCATCGCCGCCACAGAAGCCGCGTTCTGGATTGCGCAGCGGGTCACTTTGGTCGGGTCGACAATCCCCATCTCGATCATATCGCCATAGACCTCTTTATAGAAGTCGAAGCCGTAACCGATCTTGCGGGAACGTCTGATCTTGTCGATGATGACCGAGCCTTCCATACCAGCATTGGAAGCGATCTGGCGGACAGGTTCCTCCAGCGCCTTGAGGACGATGCGCGCGCCGGTCTTCTCATCGCCTTCCAGCGACGGGATCAGTTTTTCAACCGCAGAGGTCGCATTGAGCAGTGCAACGCCGCCGCCGGCGACAATGCCTTCCTCGACAGCCGCTTTGGTCGCAGCCAGGGCATCTTCGATGCGCAGTTTCTCTTCTTTCATCTCCACTTCGGTCGCAGCGCCCACTTTGATAACCGCTACGCCGCCGGCCATCTTCGCCAGCCGCTCCTGCAGTTTCTCTTTGTCGTAATCGCTGGTCGTGGTTTCGATCTGCGCACGGATCTGTGCAATGCGGTCTTTGATCGCGCTGCTGTCGCCTGCGCCGTCAACAATGATGGTGTTTTCCTTCTGGACAACCACCTGGCGGGCACGGCCAAGCTGGCTCAACTGGGTTTCTTTGAGTTCCAGGCCGAGTTCTTCGCTGATCACATCGCCGCCGGTCAGGACAGCGATATCCCGCAGCATCTCTTTGCGGCGGTCGCCGAAGCCCGGCGCTTTGACTGCCACGCAGGTGAAGGTGCCGCGCAGACGGTTCACGATCAGGGTGGACAGCGCCTCGCCTTCCACATCCTCCGCGATGATCAGCAGTTTCTTGCCGCCCTGTACGACCTGTTCGAGCAGCGGCAGGATTTCCTGGATGTTGGAGATCTTCTTATCGGTAATCAGGATATACGCATCATCCAGCACCGCTTCCATCTTCTCGGTATCGGTCACCATATACGGGGTGATGTAGCCGCGGTCAAACTGCATGCCTTCCACCACTTCGGTGTAGGTTTCAGCCGTCTTGGATTCCTCAATGGTGATAACGCCGTCAGCAGAAACTTTCTCCATTGCTTCGGAGATCAGCTTGCCGATGAATTCATCGCCGGAAGAAACCGAACCGACACGGGCGATATCCGAGCTGCCTTTGACCTTCTTGGAGTTATCTTTCACAGCCTGTACAGCGGTGTCGACCGCTTTGGCCATGCCTTTTTTCACAACCATCGGGTTCGCGCCGGAAGCGACGTTCTTCATGCCTTCCCGGACCAGCGCCTGGGCCAGCAGGGTGGCGGTGGTGGTGCCGTCGCCGGCTGCGTCGTTCGTCTTGGTGGCGACTTCCTTGACCAGCTGCGCGCCCATATTTTCAAACGCATCGGAAAGTTCGATCTCTTTTGCGATGGTCACGCCGTCATTGGTGATCAGCGGGGCGCCGAATTTCTTATCCAGCACAACGTTGCGGCCCTTCGGTCCCAAAGTGATTTTAACGGTATCTGCCAGCTTATCCAGACCGGTTTGGAGCGATTTCCTTGCTTCCTCGCCGTAAGAAATAACTTTTGCCATGATGCTCAATCTCCTTCAAAATGATTTTATCTCAAATATTTTATTCTTCCACAATTGCAAGGATATCTCCCTGGCGGACAATGGTGTATTCCTCGCCGTCCACCTTCACCTGAGTGCCGGAATATTTGCTCATCAGCACTTTATCGCCCACTTTAACGGTCATTTTGACCTCTTTGCCGTCAACCATGCCGCCCGGCCCAACTGCCAGAACCTGCGCGACTTCCGGTTTTTCCTTTGCGGAACCTGCCAGGATGATCCCGCTCTTTGTGGTTTCCTCGGCTTCGACCATCTTTGTAACGACACGGTCTGCCAACGGTTTGATCGTCATGATGAATTCCTCCAATTATGAAAATAAATTTTAGACGAAACAATTGAAACATCTTAGCACTCTTTCCTTTTGAGTGCTAAGATAATAATAACCCTTTTTTCCCAAAAATCAAGACCTTTTTTGATTTCTTATAAAAAATTCATATTTTAGTCATAATCTAAAGCCGTCCGCTGCCCGCGTGCCGTGTCTGAGGGACAAAAAACGGGCGCTGTACTTAAAAATACAGCGCCCGTCCGGATTATTTTGCTTTTGTACGCACTTCTTCGAGCGCGGCCTGGAGGAACGCATCCACCGGCATCACGCCCTTGTCGCCATCCTTGCGCGAACGGACGGCCACGCCGCCCTGCTCGACCTCTTTATCGCCGATCACCAGCATATACGGGATCTTCTCCAGCTGGGCTTCCCGGATCTTGTATCCGATCTTCTCGTTGCGCTCATCGATCGTGCAGCGCAGGCCGGCAGCTTTGAGCTTTTTGAGCACTTCATTGGCGTATTCGCTCTGCCCGTCCCCGATCGGCAGCACACGGATCTGCTCGGGTGATAGCCACATCGGGAGCGCCCCTGCATATTTCTCCAGCAGCAGCGCAATCGTCCGCTCATAACATCCCATTGAAGTCCTATGAATGATATAAGGGTATTTTTGCGTATTATCCGCATCGGTATAAGTCATGTTAAACTGGCGCGCCAGCATCAGGTCGATCTGGATTGTAACCAGAGTATCCTCTTTGCCGTGTACGTTCTTCATCTGTACGTCCAGCTTCGGCCCATAGAACGCAGCCTCTCCGACAGCTTCCGTGTAATCCAGACCGATATGGTTAAGGATATTGCGCATTAGCCCTTCCGCTTCATCCCACATCTCAGGCGTGCCGATATACTTTTCCCTGTCGTTCGGATCCCATTTAGAAAGGCGGTAGGTCAGATTGTCGATCAGGCCGATATCGGTCATGACCTCCTGCATCAGCTTCACGCAGTTGCGGAATTCTTCCTCCAGCTGGTCGGGGCGCAAAATCAGATGCCCTTCCGAAATGGTGAACTGCCGTACGCGGATCAGCCCATGCATCTCGCCGGACGCCTCATTGCGGAACAGGGTGGAAGTTTCGCCGTAACGCAGCGGCAGGTCGCGGTAAGAATGTTTCTCTGCCAGATATACCTGGTACTGGAACGGGCAGGTCATCGGCCGCAGCGCAAAGACTTCCTTATCCTTTTCCTCATCCCCCAGCACGAACATGCCGTCTTTATAATGGTCCCAATGCCCGGAAATTTTATAAAGGTCGGATTTTGCCATCAACGGGGTACGGGTCATCAGATAACCATATTCATTTTCTTCCTTATCCTGAATATACCGGTTCAAAATTTGGAACAATTTTGCGCCCTTCGGCATCAGGCAAGGCAGCCCCTGGCCGATATAGTCGGACGTAGTAAAATACTTGAGCTGACGGCCGATAATATTATGATCTCGTTTTTTGGCTTCCTCCACCGCTTTGAGGTAGGCTTCCAGTTCGCTTGCCTTTGGGAATGCGACCCCGTATACCCGGCAAAGCATCGGCAGGCTGCTGTCCCCATGCCAATATGCGCCGGTCGTGGAGGTCAATTTGACCGCTTTGATCGGGGCCACGCTCATCAGGTGCGGCCCGGCGCACAGATCGGTGAATTCCCCCTGGCGGTAAAAGCTGATCTTTTCCCCCTGGGAAGCGTGTTTTTCGATCAGTTCCAGCTTATACGGCTGGTCTTTCATCAATTCCTTGGCCTGCTCGATATCCAGTTCGAACCGTTCGAGCGGCAGGCCCTCCTTGACGATCTTGGCCATTTCTTTTTCGATCTTGGCCAGGTCATCGGCAGTAAACGGGGTCTTGACGTCGAAATCATAATAAAACCCGTTATCCACCGCCGGCCCGATGGTATATTTCGTATCGGGATACAGCCGCATGACCGCCTGCGCCAACAGGTGGGACGCCGTATGCCAAAATGCTTTTTTGCCGTCTTCCTGCTCAAAAGTCAGGATCGCCAGCTCGCAGTTTTCGGTCAGCGGGGTGCGCAGGTCGGCCACCTGCCCGTTGATCTTCGCCGCACAGGCCGCCTTATACAGCCCCATGCCCAAATCCTTGGCGACGTCGGCAGCGCTGACGCCGGCCTCATACTCTTTTACAATGCCGTCTTTCAATGTAACCTGGATCATATGAACCCTTCCTTTCCAAAATTCCGATATATAGAAAAAGCTCCATCCCGAAATCAACGGGATGAAGCATAGCCGCTCCACGGTTCCACCCGAATTGCAGTTTCCTGCCGCTCGACAGCCTATAACGCGGCCAGACGGCATGCTCATCGCATGCGCTCAGGAGGCGGTCGTTTTTGGACGCTGCAGCAGCGCGTTTGCAGCAGATACGCGCCTCTCTGGGGCGGCAGCCTTGCCCAAAACGTCCTCCGTCAAAGTTTTTAGACGATTTTAGGGATGTTGACTAAAATATATCACCCGAAATACATCTTGTCAACAGATAAATTTCTTGACATTTGTATAGAACTTATATAAAATAAATATGTCATGCAATATGTTTTATGGCAGATTTTTATCCGCTTGTTTTTATAGTGAAATTGTACATTATAAAAAGAATGGTTACCCTTTTATTTTTGCTTTTTTACCATCAAAAGTAGAAGTTTTACCAATGGATGCTGCCGTTTTCGTGCGGCTTTTTTCATGCGGTTATGCCTCTAAAATATAATGGCTGCCCCTGGCGGCCGCGGACATTGACAATTGAACAGTAAAGGAGGTTGGAATTTCCTATGAGTCTGAGTCCAATTGTGATTACGATATGTCTCATCGTGGCTTTTTTATTGGGTGCTGTCATCGCCTTTTTCCTGGGCATTGAATATAGAAAGAAATCTGCGGAAGCGACCCTCGGGTCTGCTGAAGAAGAAGCAAAACGGATCATCAGCGATGCAATCAAAGCTTCCGAAACCAAGAAAAAAGAAGCTGTCATAGAAGCAAAAGATGAGATTTATAAGCTGAAACAGGACAACGAAAAGGAAATGAAGGAACGGCGTTCAGAAGTGAACCGTCTGGAGCGCCGCATCCAGCAGAAGGAAGAATCTGTTGACAAAAAGATTGACAATCTTGAGAAAAAGGAAGAACTGCTCCAAAACAAACTCAAAGAAGCCGACCTGAAGCTCCAGGAAGCCGACCAGGTAAAAGCGCATCAGTTCGATATGCTTGAAAAAATTTCCGGCTTCACCGCCGAACAGGCGAAAAACTACCTGCTCGCCAATCTGGAAGGCGAATTGGTGCATGAAAAGGCCCTGAAGATCAACCAGTATGTGTCCCAGATGAAGGACGAGGCCGAAAACAAGGCCCGCGAGATCATCGCCTGCGCGGTCGGGCGCTGCGCCGCCGACTATGTCGCGGAATTGACCGTATCGGTCGTTCCCCTTCCGAGCGACGAGATGAAGGGCCGGATCATTGGGCGCGAGGGGCGTAATATCCGCACCCTGGAAACCCTGACCGGCGTGGACCTCATCATTGACGATACCCCCGAAGCGATCACCCTTTCCAGCCATGATGCGGTCAAGCGGGAAATTGCCCGGCTTTCGCTGGAACGGCTGATCCAGGACGGGCGCATCCATCCCGCGCGGATTGAAGAAACGGTCGAACGCGCCAGGCGCGAGGTCGAAGGGAAGATCAAACAGGATGGAGAGCGCGCCGTTATGGAGTGCGGCGTGCATAACATGCACCCGGAACTGGTTAAACTACTGGGCCGGATGCGGTATCGCTCCAGCTATCGGCAGAATGTGCTGGCCCACTCGATCGAAGTGTCCCAGCTGGCCGGCATGATGGCTGCCGAACTCGGCACCGACGAAGCGCAGGCACGCCGGGCGGGGTTAATCCATGATATCGGCAAATCGATGACCCATGAGATCGAAGGCTCCCATGTCCAGATCGGCGTCGACCTGGCCAGGAAATATAAAGAGCATGCGGATGTGATCCACGCAATCGAAGCCCATCACAACGACGTGGAACCGAAAACGGTGGTGGCGTGCCTGGTGCAGGCGGCCGATGCGATCTCTGCTGCAAGGCCGGGCGCCAGACGTGAAAACCTGGAAAACTATATCAAGCGTTTGGAAAAACTTGAGGAAATCGCCAATTCGTTTGAAGGCGTTGAGAAAAGCTTTGCGATCCAGGCTGGGCGTGAAGTACGCATCATGCTCAAACCTGATGTTGTTTCCGATGACCAGATGGCGATCATGGCCCGCGACATTGTGAAAAAGATTGAAAACGAGCTGGATTACCCCGGACAGATCAAGGTGGACTGCATCCGGGAAAACCGTGCGATCGAATACGCAAAATAAGCTGTATAAACGGCGGATGGCAATGCCATCCGCCGTTTTTTGGCTGTTTGCCGTAAGGCGTCGAAAAAGGCGTGCCAGAGAAATTTTGCCGTCACGTTTTTTCACCAAAACTTGACAGATATATTTTCACGTATTATCATAGTAGCATTGGCCGTCAAAAAAGAAAAATCCGGCCAGCCTTGCGGGATATGCCCGCGGTTTCCCTGCCAAAGGGAATTTTTACAGGAATATACCCGGCAGCTTCTGCCGCCGCGCGGTTTTTGCACCAGGCCGCGCAGGGATCTGCGTGCTTTTTTTATTGTGTTGCCCAATGAGTTGAGGAGGATTTTTCCATGGAGGTACAACAAAACGCCCCAAGAGAAAACAAAATGGGGGTCATGCCTGTCAACCGCCTGCTGGTGTCGATGTCGATCCCGATGATGATTTCGATGCTGGTCCAGGCGCTTTATAATGTTGTGGACAGCATGTTCGTCGCACAAATCAACGAAAATGCCCTGACCGCCGTTTCGCTGGCCTTCCCGATGCAGAACCTGATGATATCGGTAGCGGTCGGTACCGGCGTCGGCGTCAACGCCCTGCTTTCCAAAAGCTTGGGGGAAAAGAATTTTGAACGTGCAAACAAAGCCGCTAACCAGGCGATCTTTTTGGCGGTGTGCAATTTTTTAGTATTTGCATTGATCGGCATCTTCTTTTCCCGCCGTTTCTTTGAAATCCAGACCGATGTACAGGAGATCATTGATTACGGCGCATCCTACCTGACCATCTGCAATGTATTCTCCTTTGGGGTATTCGGGCAGATCACCTTTGAGCGGCTGCTGCAGTCGACCGGACGGACCTTCTATACGATGGTTACCCAGGGCACCGGCGCCATCCTCAACATCATTTTTGACCCGATCATGATTTTCGGTCTGTTCGGTTTCCCGAAGATGGGGGTTGCCGGCGCAGCCGCAGCTACTGTGTTCGGCCAGATCGTTGCCGCTTTCATTGGATTTTTTATCAATATGAAAAAGAATGATGAAATCCGTCTGACCTTTAAAAAATTTTGGCCGGACGGTAAAATCATCCGGGATATCTACCTGGTCGGCGTGCCGTCGATCATCATGTCCGCGCTCGGTTCGGTCATGACATTTGGCATGAATATGATCCTGATCTCCTTCACCACCACCGCTACTGCTGTTTTCGGCGTATATTTCAAGCTGCAAAGTTTTGCTTTTATGCCGGTATTCGGGCTGAATAACGGCATGGTGCCGATCGTGGCATATAATTTCGGCGCGCGCAAGACCCGGCGGCTGATCCGTACCGTCCAGCTCAGTGTCTGTTATGCGGTCGGCATCATGCTGATCGCCCTGCTCATCTTCCAGTTCATCCCGGACAAGCTCCTGCTGATCTTTGACGCATCGGAAAACATGCTGCAAATCGGTGTCCCAGCGCTGCGCATTATCAGCCTGAGCTTCCTGTTCGCTGGCTTCAACGTCGTGACATCTTCTTTGTTCCAGGCGCTTGCCCACGGCTTTTTGAGCCTTTCGGTTTCGCTGATCCGTCAGCTGTTCATCCTGCTGCCGCTGGCTTATATCCTCTCTTTGACCGGCAAACTGGAACTCATCTGGTGGGCGTTCCCAATGGCCGAAATCGTCGCTGTTATCCTGTGCTCCTGCTATGCCGCTTATGTACACCGCAAAGATATCAAGCCGCTTGAAGCAAACTAAGGAACCTTTGCCATGTCATTTTAAAACCGTCCCGGGAATGTACATCCCCGGGACGGTTTTCTGCTCTCCCCATATATTTTATTTCAGCGCATAATGCGGGGTCGGGCCTTCCTGCCGCCGCTGCGCTTCCCCTAAAAACCACAGATGCTGCAGATGCGCCAACGCTTCCGAACAGGCAAACCATTTCTGCAATTTGGGGAACTGGGGGAATCCTTTTTTGATCGACCAGGACATCTGCCGCGCGACCTGGTAAGCGTTCTGCCACGGTTCTTTCGCCAGGATTCCCCGCACCTCCTGCAGCCGGACAGCATGATGCCTGAGCAAAAAGCCGATCCGGGCGTCGGGGTCTTCAGGCAGTTCCCGGTGGGCGGTATAAAGATGCCGGACATGCAGTGCCCGCACCTTTTGCAGACGGTCAAGGTAATACCCCAGATAATCTTCCTCCAAATCCCAGGCGGCAATATTCGGGGTAATCCGGTCGAGGATATGGTCGCCGCAGAAAAGGATACCGGCCTGCTTTTGATAAAGGCCGATCTGCCCGGGGGTATGCCCCTTGAGGTCGAGCACCTCAAAATCCATCCCAGCCGCCTGCAGGTGTTCGCCCGGCTGGATCAGGTCGAACGCAACGGCGCCTGCCGGGCGGTAACAGTGCGCCACATGCTCCTGACAGCTCAGAGCCTCCTGCGCCGGCACGCCGGTATACCCGTTGCTTTTTTCCAGCAGCTTCCAATACGCCTGCACCTGGAAAGCGTTGATGGCCTGCGCATCCTGCGGGCTGGCATATACCCGGTTGCCCGGACGTTTGAGCCGTTCGGCCAGCCCTGCATGGTCGACATGCAGATGGGTGATAAACAGGTCGGTCTGTTCCGGGGTGAGCCCTACCTGCGAAAGCGCGTCCAGCACGGCGCGTTCGCTCTCGTCCAGGTTAAATCCGGTATCAACCAGCAGCCCCCGCCCCTCCCCTTTCAAAAGGTAGCAATTGAGCCATTTGAGCGGGCTGTCTTTCAGTGGGATCTCAATCAGATAAATATGCGGGAATACTTCTTTCATCCTGTCAAACATCTTCCTCAACCATTATTTCCGGCAGCCGGATGGTAAATACTGCGCCTTTGCCGGGCTGGCTTTCCACCTGGATGGTGCCGTCATGCAGCATCACCACCTGCCGGACAATGGAAAGCCCAAGCCCGTTGCCCTCAGAGGTGCGGGATGGGTCGGCTTTATAAAATTTATCAAAAATATGTTTTTGTTTTTCCGCAGGGATGCCTTCGCCCTCATCAGCAATGGTGAAGGCCACCTCTCCCGGTTCCCGCACAAGCGACAGCCGGAGTTTGCCGCCGACGGGGGAAAATTTGACCGCGTTTTCGATCAGGTTGGACCATACCTGCATCAGCAGCGACTCATACCCCTGGAAGAATATCTCTTCCAGCTCCAAATCCAGTTCCAGCCTTTTTTCCGCCCACTTCGGCTCATACAGCATCAACGCCCGGCGGATCTGCTCGTCCAGCCGCACACGTTCCCGCTGGGTGGAGATATTCCCCTTCTCGATCCGGTTGAGCATCAGGATATTGTCGGCCAGCCGGGAAAGCCGGTGCGCTTCTTCATTGATGATCTGGATATATTCCTTTTGTTCCTCCGGGGAACAATCCGCTTCCAGCAGTTTCGCATATCCCTCGATGGCGGTAAGCGGCGTTTTGAACTCATGGGAGATATCGGAAACAAAATTTCCGCGCAGGATTTCCACACTGCGCAATTCCTGAATCATCCGGTTGAAGCTTTCGACCAGCGATGCGATCTCATCCCGCTGCCTGGGCGCAGGGATCTGCACCGAGAAATCCCCGGCAGCCACCTTCCGTGTCGCTGCTTCCAGCCGCTTGACCGGCTTGAGCAGCCGATATCCCACAAGGGCGGAAATCAGCAACCCGAGCAGCAGCGAAAAAAGCACCGCCAACAGGTTGCTGCGATGGGACAGGCGGAAAACCGGCCCGATATCCAATTCGATCAACACATATTTCTGCTGGTATGCCCCCAGGATCATCAGCGGGTCATGGCAAATGGATTGCCCAGGGCGGGTAAAAAACAACACCTGATCTTTTGCCAGCGTCTTCAGCTGCCGTTCCTGCAGCCCCAATCCCGACAGATCCTCCAGCACCTGCACATGCATCATTTCATTGCTCAGAAGCTGTTCGATCTCTTCGGGCGGACGGCCGGCCTGTTCCAGGTATCTGCGGGTATTTTCCATATTTTGAATGACCTGCCGCCGGACATCCTCCGAAAACGCCTGCCGGCTGAAATGGGTAAAAACCAGCGGCGGGATAATGGCAGAAATAAGGATCACCAGCAAAATCAGCCCTGCCAGACGGTAATACAGGGTGCCATAACGTTTCTGTTTCATCCGTTTTTCTGTACCCCCCGGTATCCCAGCCCGCGGATGGTCTGGATCTCCAGCTCCGGCAGGTGGGCCAGCCGCTCGCGCAGCCGCTTGATATGGACGTCCACCGTCCGGATGTTGGTTTCAGTTTCCAGCCCCCAGATCTCATCCATGAGTTCCTGGCGGGTAAAAATGCGGTTTGGATAGGAAAACAGCTGGTAGAGCAGATAAAATTCCTTTTGGGGCAGCACCATCGTTTCCTCCGGGGTACGCACTTCCAGGGTATCGTAATCCAGGACAGTTTCTCCCAAAACGATCTGTTTTTCACTGTAAATCCGGCTGCGCCGCAGCAGCGCACGCACCCGCAGCACCAACTCCTCCATATCCAGCGGTTTGGTCATATAATCGTCCGCACCCATCTCAAAGCCCTGTTTCTTGTCCGAAAACTGGGTCTTTGCGGTCGCCATCAGCACCGGCGTCAGGATACCGTTGCTGCGCAGCTGCTTGACCAGCTGATATCCATCCATCTGCGGCATCATAATGTCCATAATGATCAGATCGACCTTCTGGGCCTCCAGGATCGGCAATACTGCCGCGCCGTCCGCTGCCTGCACCGTATGGAATCCCTCCCGCCGCAGGTAAATATCGATCAGCCGGCGGATTTTTGCCTGGTCGTCCACAATGAGTATGGTCGCCAATGCCCTCCCCCCTTTGCATCCCTTTTATCTTATCAAAAAATTCCAAAAATGCAAAGGGGCGCTTTTATACAGGGCGTTTGTTCATAAATTGTTTAAAAATAGCAGGGTTTAGTCAACATTTAATTCACAAAAATTTGCTAGAATGAACACGCATTTTTTAGAAATCCATATTTATGGGGGGTTATCTTTTGAAAAAAGCAGTCGGCATCATCGCCTGTTGCGTCGTGGTGGGCGGATTGGCCGCCATTGGCATCTATAGCCGGATGGGCAAGGAGGAGTTATCTGTTTCCGCCCAGCCGACCGAAATTCTGGTTGCGGCGCAGAATCCAACCCGCGGCGACCTTTCCAAAACATCCTCTTTCATCGGTACCATCCAGCCGGATGAATCGGTGCAGGTCTTTCCAAAAACCTCTGGCACCGTCCTGAAGACCTATTTCGAGGTAGGTGACACTGTCCAGAAGGGCGACCTGCTCTATGAATTTGACCCGGAGCTGGCGCAGCTGCAATATAACGCCGCCAAAATCGCCGCAGATACCCAGCTGGGCAGCGGCTATGACGGCACCATCCTGCAGGCGCAGGCCGCTTTGCAGCAGGCGCAGATCGCTTACAATTCTGCCCGCACTTCTCTGCGCAATTATAACAACGACACCGATGACGAACTCATCCGGATTGACAAACTCATCACCCAGACTGAAACGGCAATCAAAGCTACCGAGGATGAGATTGCAAAGGCGGAAGCCGCTCTGGAAGCTGGCGACGGACGCGTGACGCAGGATGATATCGACAAGCTGAAAGCGGAACTCAAGCAGCATGAAACCAACCTGTCGATGTACAACGCCGATTACCGGGACGCAGAGGACGACGATGACCCACAGCTGCAAAGCCTGCGCACCGCTTATAAGAATGCGCAGATCGCCTATAACTCCGCCAAGGAAACCTACGACCTGGTGGCGGGTATCTCCCGCGAAGACGCCGAAAAGGTTTCGGACGCCAACCTGCAGATCCAGGCAAAACAGCTGGAATATACCAAGGTCTATTCCCCGATTTCCGGCGTGATCGAACAGAAAAATGTTTCGGACAATAACCTCAGTTCGACCGGTGCGGTGGCCTATGTGATCTCCAATAAAAATGCGATGACCGTGCAGTTTTCCGTTTCAGAATCGGTGATCGCCAACCTGGAAACCGGCGACCAGATCCAGATTGAAAATGCCGGCCAGACGATGCCCGGCACTATCCTGGAAATTTCCACCGCAGTCGACCAGTCTTCCGGCCTGTTCCGTGTCAAGGCCAGTGTGGACGCCGAAAATGCCCTCTTACATACCGGCACTACCGTCAAACTCTATGTCACGACGGCCAAAGCCCAAAACAGCATCATGCTGCCGCTCGACTGCTTATATTATGACGCGGAACAGCCCTATGTCTATCTTTACCAGGATGGCAAAGCGGTCAAAACCGAAGTGACGACCGGCATTACCGGGGAAGACCAGGTCGAGATCGTTTCCGGGCTCACCGACGCCGACCAGGTCATCACCACCTGGCATCCGCGCCTGACCGACGGCGCGCAGGTCACCGTCCAGCCGGCAGGTGGGGCGGCTTCCCAGCCGGACAATGCGCAGGACGCTTCTGATGCGCCTTCGCAGCCGTAACGGGAGGGGTTAAACATGGGTTTGACAAAACTGGCCTTGAAACGCCCGGTTTCTGTGATTATTGTCGTGCTGGCCCTGTTGGTGTTCGGGCTGATGTCGGTGGCGACCTCGCCGCTCGAACTGACGCCGGATATCGAAATGCCGATGATGGTCGTCATGACCACCTATCCCGGCGCCGGGCCGGAAGATGTGGAGGAACTGGTCACCAAGCCGCTGGAAAATGCCGTTTCCACTCTAAGCGGCCTGAAAAACCTGTATTCCACCTCGCAGGAAAACGCATCCATCCTGATCCTGGAACTCAATTATGGGACCGATATGGATGTGGCGCATATGGATTTGCAGGAAAACCTGGATTTATATAAAACCACCCTGCCGGATACCACTTCCAGCCCGATCATTATTGAAATGAGCATGGACGCCATGCCTTCGCTCGTCCTGTCGGCCAACGCCACCGGCGACCTGAACCTGCTGACGACCATTGAAGACGAGGTCGAACCGGAATTTGAAAAGCTGGCGGGCGTTGCCAGCCTGGACGTCATGGGCGGGCAGAACGATTATGTCAGCGTGCAGCTGATGGAAGACCGGATGCGCCAGTACGGCCTGGATATTTCCAGCCTGGTTTCGGTCATTTCATCCGCCGATTTTACCCTGCCGGGCGGCAATGCGGATATGGGAAGCCAATCCTATTCGGTGCGCGCCGGCGTCACTTATGATACAGTTGAACAGCTTTTGGAAATGCCGATCACCCTGCGCACCGGCGATGTGATCCATCTGTCGGATGTGGCCCAGGTCTTCCACACCTCCAAAGATGCGGAAACCCTGAGCCGTTATAACGGGGAGGAAAACGTACTCATCCAGATCAA
The DNA here is from genome assembly GCA_944387965.1 of uncultured Anaerotruncus sp. Lineage (GTDB taxonomy): Bacteria > Bacillota > Clostridia > Oscillospirales > Ruminococcaceae > Anaerotruncus. The sequence goes on from CALXGW010000089.1 coordinate 15,176, forward strand.
AAAACGTCAGAGCGCCGATACCCTTTCGGTATCCCGGGCGGTATTGCGTGAGATCGAGCAGATCAACCGCAGCGATATGGGCGTACATCTGGATGTGGTGTATGACAGCAGCGATATGATCGTCGATTCGGTGATCAGCGTCTTCCAGACGTTGATCCTGGGCATCATCCTTTCCATGTTGGTCCTGTTTTTCTTTTTCGGGGACTTTAAAGCCTCGCTGATCGTCGGCAGTTCGATGCCGATTTCGCTGCTGGTCACTTTGATCCTGATCCGGTTGATGGGCTTCTCGCTCAACCTGGTATCATTGGGCGGTATGGTGGTCGGCGTGGGCATGATGGTGGATAACTCGATCGTTGTCATTGAAAGCTGCTTCCGGTATGCAGCAACCGGCAAACAGGATTTCAAGACCTATGCGTTACAGGGCACCAAATTTGTGGCTGCTTCGATCGTGGCTTCCACCATTACCACCGTAGTTGTTTTCCTGCCGATCAGCATGCTCAGCGGCCTTTCCGGGCAGCTCTTTAAACAGCTGGGCTTTACCATCATCTTCTCGCTGACTGCGTCGCTGATCTGCGCGCTCACTCTGGTGCCGCTGTTTTTCTCTATCTTTAAGCCCAAAGAGCGGCGCAATACCCCCATTTCCCGCTTTATCCATGCGACAGAAACCAGTTATGGCAACCTCATGCGCCGTATCCTGCCGCATAAGGTACTCGTCACCCTGGTTTCGATCATACTGCTGGTGGTTTCGGTCTTTCTGGCCGGCACTTTGGATATGGAAATGCTCCCCCCCATCGATGAAGGGACGGTTTCGGTCACCGTCGAAACCCGTCCCGGCATGCAGCTGGAAAAGGTCAATGAGATCGCCTCCAGGCTCGAGTCGCTCGCTGCATCCCATCCGGATGTGGAAACTTATACGGTCAGCGTTGGTTCTACAGCGATGTCCGGCATGATGGGCGGGGGCGGCGGCAGCGCTTCCCTGAGCGCCTACCTGCGGGATGACCGCCAGATGACAACCAATGAAGTCGTCGAGCAGTGGCAGCAGGAAACCGCAGGTATGCTG
>CALXGW010000090.1 GCA_944387965.1 uncultured Anaerotruncus sp.
ATATGATTTTGTCCGGACACTGCCGCCGCAGCGGCGTTTCGGAGCGCAACCGACGCATAGCGTCGGCTCTTGGCGCGAAGATGTGCCGGACAAAATCTCATTAGATCGCAAAACCGCTCTACAAGCGGTTTTGTAAGGGGGGGGTGCCCACGAGGGGGATAAGGAAACAAGGCGGAGGCTCGCCGCAGCCGCAGTGATCCGGTTCCCCTTCGTGAGCGTGTCGGTTTTTCGACACGCTCAAAGGGGTGTTTCAGAATGAAACGCCCCTTTTTCTTCGTTTGATTTATATTGGATTGGGGTGAAAAAGATGCTTGAAACAGCAACCGTCGCTGCAATCGCGACCCCGCTCGGGACCGGCGGCATCGGCGTGGTGCGGATATCCGGCCCGGATGCGCTCGCGGTCGCCGGAAGGGTATTTACCAGCCGGCAGTGTGAAAACATATCCGGGATGGATGGGTATACCTGCGCGTTCGGCTTCGTACACGATGGGCAGGAAAAGATCGACGAGGCGGTCGCCACCGTTTTCCGTGCGCCGCACAGTTACACCGGCGAGGATGTTGTGGAGCTTTCCTGCCATGGCGGCGTTTACCTTTTGCAGCGGGTGTTGCAGGCATGCTGCGGGAATGGGGCCCGCCTGGCCGAAGCCGGGGAATTTACCAAACGCGCCTTTTTAAACGGCAAGCTCGACCTGACCCGCGCCGAAGCGGTGGCCGACCTGATCGCAGCCCAGGGCAGGCAGGCGGCAAAAGCAGCCCTCTCGGCAAAGGAAGGGGCGCTTTACCGCAAAGCGGAAGCCGTCTGCGGGCAGCTTTTGGCCCAGGCTTCCCATCTGGCGGCCTGGATCGATTACCCGGAGGAGGAGATTGAACAGGTGGATGCCGGGCAGCTGCGGGAAGAATTGCAGCAGGCACACCGGGAATTGACCCTGCTGCTGGATGGATATGAAACCGGGAAGGTGGTGCGGGAAGGGGTCCGGGTGGTGATTGCGGGCAGGCCGAACGCCGGCAAATCCACCCTGATGAACCTGCTGGCCGGATACCGGCGCAGCATCGTGACCGACCTGGCCGGCACGACACGGGATGTGGTGAGCGATACGGTGCGGCTTGGGGATGTGGTGCTGCATCTTTCGGATACGGCGGGCATCCGCGAAACCGACGACCCGGTCGAACAGCTGGGGGTAGAGCTGGCAGAACAGTCCCTGTCCCAGGCGCAGCTGGTGCTGGCGGTGTTCGATGGGTCGGACACGCTGGATGAGGACGACCGCCGGGTGATTGAAGCCTGCAAAGGCAGCCGGTGCATTGCGCTCATCAATAAAAACGACCTGCCGCAGAAGCTTTCCCCTGAGGATTTGGCCGGGTATTTCCCGGATATTTTGCAAATTTCTGCCGAGGACCCGCAGTCGGCTGCCAAGCTGGAAGAAAAAATCACCCGGCTGTTCTGCCTGGGGGAATTCGACAGCGGCGCGGCTATGCTGGCAAATGAACGGCAGCGTGCGGCGGCCTGGTCGGCGGCGCAGGAGGTTTCCCAGGCGGTGGAAGCGCTGGACGCGGGTATCTCCTACGATGCGGTCTGCGTCTGCATCGAACGCGCAGCCGATTACCTGCTGGAACTGACCGGCAAACGGGCCTCCCAGGAGGTCGTCGACCAGGTGTTTTCACGGTTTTGTGTCGGCAAATAACAAACATTGCATGACCCGGGGAGGGATTGGATGAATTATCAGGCAGGGGAGTATGATGTTGCAGTGGTCGGCGGCGGGCATGCCGGGATCGAGGCGGCTTTGGCAGCTGCACGCCTGGGCGCAAGGACCATCCTGTTCACCATCTCGCTGGATGCGATCGGGAATTTGCCCTGCAACCCCTCGATCGGCGGGACGGCCAAAGGCCATCTGGTGCGGGAGGTGGATGCGCTCGGCGGGGAGATGGGCCGCGCGGCCGATGCGACCTTTATCCAGAGCCGGATGCTCAACCGCGGCAAAGGGCCGGCTGTCCACAGCCTGCGGGTGCAGGCCGACCGCAAGGCGTACCACCGGTATATGAAGCGGATGCTCGAAAACCAGGACCGGCTGGATGTCAAACAGGCCGAGATCGTCGAGGTTTTGGCGGATGACGGGCATGTGACCGGGGTTGTCACCGAATTGGGGGCGGTTTATTCCGCCCAGGCGGTGATACTTTGTACAGGAACTTATTTAAAAGGAAAAATATACGTTGGGGAATATAGTACAGAAAGCGGGCCGGACGGGATGCATCCGTCGCGGGCGCTTTCGGATTCGCTGGCTGGGCTGGGGATTGCGCTGCGGCGTTTCAAGACCGGGACGCCGGCGCGGGTGGACAGGCGGTCGATTGATTTTTCCAAGCTGGAGATCCAGCCGGGGGACGACCCGATCGTGCCGTTTTCGTTTGAAACCGACCCGCATGGGCTGAAAAATCAGGCGGCTTGTTATATGGGATACACAAATGCGCGTACCCATGAGGTCATCATGCAGAACCTGGACCGTTCCCCGTTATACGGCGGGAAGATCGAAGGGGTGGGGCCGCGGTACTGCCCAAGCATCGAGGACAAGGTGGTGCGGTTCCATGATAAGCCGCGGCATCAGCTGTTTGTCGAGCCGATGGGGCTGGACACGAATGAGATGTACCTGCAGGGGATGTCCTCCTCGCTGCCGGAGGAGGTGCAGATTGCCTTTTACCGGACGATCGAAGGGTTTGAACAGGTCAAGATTATGCGCAACGCGTATGCGATCGAATATGACTGCATCGACCCGACCTGCCTGCGGGCGTCGCTGGAATTCAAGCAGGTGTCCGGATTATATGGCGCGGGGCAGTTCAACGGCACCTCGGGCTATGAGGAAGCGGCGGCCCAGGGGCTGATCGCCGGGATCAATGCGGCCCGGCAGTGCCAGGGGAAGGAGCCGGTCATCCTTGACCGGGCAAGCTCGTATATCGGCACGCTGATCGACGACCTGGTCATCAAGGGCTGCAACGACCCGTACCGGATGATGACCTCCCGTTCGGAATACCGGCTGCTGCTGCGGCAGGACAATGCGGATGCGCGGCTGACCCCGCTCGGATATGAGATCGGGCTGATTGGGCAGGCGCGGTATGAAGCATTCCAGAAAAAGCAGCAGCAGATCGCCGATGAGATCGCGCGCATCCAGAAGACGGGGGTGCCGCCGTCCGAAGCGCTCAACCAGCTGCTTGTTTCACGTGAAACAGCGCCGGTTGCGGTAGGGGTCAAGCTGTGGGAACTGCTGCGCCGCCCGCAATTGGGATATGCCGACCTGGCGCCGTTCGACCCGCAGCGCCCCGAACTGCCGGACGATGTGCGCGAGCAGGTCGAGATCCAGGCGAAGTATGAAGGATATATCAAAAAGCAGCTGGCGCAGGTCGAACAGATGCGCAGGCTGGAAACCAAAGCGCTCCCTGCGCAGTTCGACTACCGGCAGGTCCGGGGGCTGCGGCTGGAAGCGGTCGAAAAACTCGGGAAGATCCATCCGGCAAATATCGGGCAGGCTTCCCGGATCAGCGGGGTCAGCCCGGCGGACATTTCCGTTTTGCTGATCTGGCTTGAACAGCATGGAGGAAGGGGGCAGGGCAGCGATGGACAAGGTGATTGACACCGCACAGCTCAAAGCGTATGCCGATGGGATCGGGGTGGCGCTCGAGGAAGGGATGCTCGGCCAGTTCGACCGGTATGCCGAAATCCTGCTCGATTGGAACAGCCGGATGAACCTGACGGCGATCACCAAGCCGGAAGAGATGGTGGTGAAGCATTTTGTCGACAGCCTGACCTTGCTGACTGTGCTGAAGGTCCCACAGGGGGCCAAAGGAATTGATGTAGGGACCGGGGCGGGGTTCCCGGGCGTGCCGGTGAAGATCGCCAGGCCGGATGTCCAGCTGACCCTGCTCGACAGCTTAAACAAGCGGGTCAATTTTTTACAGGCGCTCTCCCAGGCGCTTGGACAGGAAAACCTTTGCCTGCATGCCCGCGCCGAGGAAGCGGGCCGCAGGGACGGGATGCGCGAGCAATATGATTTTGCCACCGCCCGGGCGGTCGCGCACCTGCGGGAACTCAGCGAATACTGCCTGCCGTTCGTAAGGGCAGGGGGGTATTTTGCAGCGATGAAAAGCGGGCAGGCCGAACAGGAACTGGAGGAAGCGAAAGCGGCTATTCGGCTGCTTGGCGGGAAGGTCGAGCAGGTGGAGAAGATGCCGTTGCCGGATGGCAGCGGGCGCAGCATCATTCTCATCAAAAAAATATCGCAAATTTCGTCAAAATATCCGCGTCCCAGCGCGAAAATTGCAAAATTCCCGTTAAACGGCGGCTGAAACTGCAAGATCCTGCCCTTTCCTGCGATATCTTTTGCTGGAAAAACGGAATATTCCGTGTTAGGATAAAGGCGAAGACAAGCTTAGGGAGGGCATCAGGCGATGGGGATTTTTGGAAAGGCAAAAATGATAAACCGTGTGCTGCTCATTCCGCTGGACGCGATTGAAGCGAATCCCTATCAACCCCGCCGTAATTTTGATGAAAAGGCGTTGCGGGAATTGGCGGACAGCATTGCACAGAATGGATTGCTTCAGCCGGTCAGCGTACGGCAGCGCGACGATGGGCGGTATGAACTGATCGCCGGCGAACGACGGGTGATGGCCTGCCGGATGCTTGGGCATGAAAAAATCCGGGCAATCGTGGAAACGGTAAGCGATGAGAAATCGGCGGTGTTTGCACTGATTGAAAACCTACAGCGGCGCGATTTGAACTTTTTTGAAGAAGCGCAGGGCATCCAGCGGCTGATGCAGTGCGGGCATATGAGCCAACAGGAAGCAGCCAAAAAGCTTGGGAAGGCGCAGTCTACCGTGGCAAACAAGTTGCGGCTGCTGGCTTTCCCGCCGGAATTGCAGGAACAGATGTTAAATGCCGGGCTGACCGAACGGCATGCCCGCGCCCTGTTACGGCTGCCGGACAGCCGGATGGTGGCCAAAGCGCTGGAACATATCGTCCAGCTGCGGCTGAATGTGGGCGAAACCGAGCGGTATGTCGAGAGCCTGCTGGCGCCTGCGCCGGAAAAGCCTGCCCAGAAAGCGACCCGGCTGTTTATTGTCAAAGACCTGCGTATTTTTATGAATACGATTTCCAAAGCGGTATCGACCATGAAATTGGCGGGGATTGAAGTGGATACCTCCCAGGCGGAGGATGAGGAATATATCCACTACATGCTGAAAATCCCCAAAAAAAGCGCATACCGCACCCACAGCGCCTGAAACCGGCTTCCCCAAAAGCAGCACGATTGGGGAAGATACCGGCTTCAAATAAAAAGAATCATGTTTCCCTGGCAAAAAGGCTGCCCCAGCGACGGGGCAGCCTTTTTGTTATGCCGGGAGCTTCGGCGGGGGAGGGGAAGACGGTTTTCCACTGCCCGGAATGTTTCATGTGAAACATTTTACAGGAATTTGACCGTAAAAAGACGCCAAAACCGGACAAAAAAGCTTAACAAAAGCGGAAAACTGTGTTATACTAGGTTCCGCAAGCAGTTTGGAAGGCAGGCCGTTTGCGCAAAAAGGCGTCCTGCGCCCGGTATCCCGGAATGGGGACGGGTGTGGGTGCAGCCAGGCGGGACGGCGGTTTGGAGGGTATGATGGGGAAGATCATTGCGGTTGCAAATCAGAAAGGCGGCGTCGGCAAGACGACCACCGCCGTCAATTTGACAGCGTCGCTCGGCATGCGCGGGCAGAAGATGCTGCTGGTCGACGTCGACCCGCAGGGCAATTCCACCTCGGGGCTGGGCATTAACAAGCGGGAACTCGAGTATTCGACCTATGACCTGTTGATGGGCAGCGCCACGGCGGAAGAAACCCTCCTGAAGACCCAGTTCCAGAATGTGGATATTTTGCCGTCGAATATTACGCTGGCAGGCGCGGAAATTGAACTGGTGGAGATGCAAAACCGTGCGATGCGGCTTAAAAATGCGCTGCTGCAGCTCAAATCCAGGTATGATTTTATCCTGATCGATTGCCCGCCTTCGCTGGGGCTGATTACCCTCAATGCGTTTGCCTGCTGCGATACGCTGCTCATCCCCATCCAGTGCGAATATTATGCGCTGGAAGGGCTGTCCCAGCTGATCGCGACCTTACGGAATGTCAAACGCCTGTATAACAGCCATATCGAGATCGAAGGGGTCCTTTTGACCATGTATGACGGGCGGCTCAACCTGACCAGCCAGGTGGTGGCGGAACTGAAAAAATATTTCCCGCAGCGGATCTACCGCACCACCATCCCGCGCAATGTGCGGCTTTCGGAAGCGCCCAGCTTCGGGCAGCCGGCCGCTTATTATGACAAAGCGTCCCGCGGGGCGGCGGCATATGACCAGCTTGCGGAAGAATTTTTACAACGGAATTATAAATAATAAAGGAGGGGACCGGATTGGCCAAAGCAAAAGGGGGACTGGGCAAAGGGCTGGACGCGCTGTTTATGGATAACAGCACCCAAGCAGCCGCTGTATCCACCCTGCCGCTCAGTGAGATCGAGCCGAACAGGGAACAGCCCAGGAAACGCTTTGACGCAGCCGCGCTTTCCGAATTGGCGGATTCGATCAAGGAATACGGCGTATTGCAGCCGTTGGTTGTGCGCCCGATGCCGGATGGGGGATACCAGCTGGTGGCGGGGGAACGCAGATGGCGCGCCTGCCGGATGGCCGGGCTTTCGGAAGTGCCGGTGGTCGTGCGGGAACTGGACGACAGCCAGGCGATGGAACTGGCGCTGGTGGAAAATTTGCAGCGGGAAGACCTCAACCCGATTGAAGAAGCCCTTGGGTACCGGGAACTGATCGAACGGTTCGGGCTGACGCAGGAACAGGTTTCCGCACGTGTCGGCAAATCCCGGCCGGTCATCACCAATGCCATGCGGCTGCTGCACCTGCCGGAAGCGGTGCTCGGGCTGGTGGGGGACGGGTCGCTCAGCGTTGGGCATGCGCGTGCATTGCTTGCGCTTGAAGAGGAAGAAAGCATCTGCCAGCTGGCGCAGGAAACCATCAAAAAAGGGCTTTCGGTGCGCCAGGTCGAGGCAATGGTCAAAAAACAGAAGGCGCAGGCGGCGCCGGAAGCAAAAAAACCGGCTGCGACCGCCTGGGACCATGCTTATTTTACCGAGGTGCAGCTGGCACTCAGCCAGACCCTTTCCCGCAAGGTAAAGATCGAAGGGGAAAAAGGCAAGGGCAAACTGGTGATCGAATTTTATGACGAACAGGACTTGAAAGCGCTGGCTGGGCTGTTGGCCGGGCTGGACGCAGCGAAATAAGGCGCCGGGACCGGCGGATTTTTAAAAACAGAGCTGTTTTTGGAGGAAGACAAAATGCTGGACATCAAATTTGTAAGGGCAAACCCCGAAATTGTCAAAGAAAATATCAAAAAGAAATTCCAGGATGAAAAGCTGCCGCTGGTGGACGAAGTCATCCAGCTCGACCAGGAGTACCGGGAGGCCAAGACCCGGTGCGATTACCTGCGCAGCCAGCGCAATTCGATCAGCAAACAGATCGGCGGCTTTATGGCCAAAGGGCAGAAGGACGAAGCGGAAAAAGCTAAGGCACAGGTTGGTGCAATGGCCCAGGAACTGGCGGAATTGGAGGAAAAGGAAGGGGTACTGGAAGGCGAGATCAAAAAACGCATGATGGTGATCCCGAACATCATTGACGAATCGGTGCCGATCGGGAAGGACGACAGCGAAAATGTCGAGGTCGAACGGTTTGGCGAGCCGGTTGTGCCGGAATTTGAGGTGCCGTACCATGTGGATATTATGGAACGGCTGCATGGCATCGACCTGGACAGCGCGCGCAAAACCAGCGGCAACGGGTTTTATTACCTGTGCGGGGATATCGCCCGGCTGCATTCGGCCATCCTTTCGTATGCGCGGGATTTCATGATCGACCGCGGCTTCACTTATTATATCCCGCCGTTCATGATCCGCAGCAATGTGGTCAACGGGGTCATGAGCTTCAGCGAGATGGAAAATATGATGTACAAGATCGAAGGGGAAGACCTTTACCTGATCGGTACGAGCGAACATTCGATGATCGGGAAATTTATCGACACCATCCTCGATGAAAGCCAGCTGCCGCAGACGCTGACCAGTTATTCGCCCTGTTTCCGCAAAGAGGTGGGCGCGCATGGGATTGAGGAACGCGGGGTCTACCGCATCCATCAGTTTGAAAAGCAGGAAATGATCGTTGTCTGCAAGCCGGAGGACAGCAAGGAATGGTTTGTAAAACTCTGGCAGAATACAGTGGATTTCTTCCGGTCGATGGATATCCCGGTGCGCACCCTTGAGTGCTGCTCGGGCGACCTGGCAGACCTGAAGGTCAAGAGCATCGACGTCGAGGCGTGGTCGCCGCGGCAGAAAAAGTATTTTGAAGTGGGCAGCTGCTCCAACCTCGGGGACGCACAGGCGCGGCGGCTGGGCATCCGCATCAAAAATAAAGAAAAAGGCAATTATTTTGCCCATACCCTCAACAACACGGTGGTTGCGCCGCCGCGTATGCTGATCGCATTTTTGGAAAACAACCTTTGCGCCGACGGTTCCATCCGCATCCCGGAACCGCTGCGGATGTATATGGGCGGGAAAGACCGCATCCAGTGAGCAAAACTGCAAGCCGGCCCTTTGAAACAGCAGGGGCCGGTTTTTTCCCAGGTATAAACCAGCTGGAACAGGGGAGGATAAAAGCATGCAGCAGACCTATCAAAAAGAGATTTTAGTCACCGAGCCGGAATGTGATATCAATAAACGGATGAAGCTTTCCTATGTCATGCGGCATGCGCAGCAGATGGGCAGCGACCATCTGCTCACCACCGGGATCGATTATGACCAGATGTACCGCGACGGGATGGTGTTTTTGGTCAATAAAATGCTGATTACCTTTAACCGCCGCCCGTATATGGATGAAAAGCTGGTGCTGACCACCCTGCCCAAACAGCCGAAAGGGGCGCAGTTCATCCGTGATACGGTGTTTGAAACGCCGGCAGGGGAAAAGCTGGCCGAGGTGAGCATCTCCTGGATGCTCATCAATCCCCATACCCGCAAAATCCTGCGCCCGTCGGCTTTTGACCGGTACGGGTTCCAGATGCTGCCGAATGATGGGGAATATATCACCGGCTACCGGATCAAGGCGCCCCTGGGGGAAGCAGTCGCCCACATGCGCCAGATCAAATACAGCGACCTGGATTACAACCGCCATGTCAACAATGCGGCCTATGCGGACATCATCTGCGATACCATCCCGATGCAGGTGATGTGTGAAAAACAGCTCTGCCGGTTCGGCATCATCTACCAAAAGGAAGCGACCTTTGGGCAGGTGCTGGAAATGGGGCTTGTGCCGCTGGGGGAGGACGGTTATTACATCGGCGGGCAGGTCGCGGGCGGCCGCTGCTTTGAAGCGGAGATATATTTTAAATAATTTTGGAAAAGCTATTGACAAAGCTTGGCTCCTGTTGTATAATCTAATTCGCTGACCCGCGCAAGTGCATGGGCAGCGGTAAATGGCGGTATAGCTCAGTTGGCTAGAGCATTCGGTTCATACCCGAAGTGTCACCGGTTCGAATCCAGTTACCGCTACCATATGGCCTGTTCGTCAAGTGGTTAAGACACCGCCCTTTCACGGCGGGTTCACGGGTTCGAATCCCGTACAGGTCACCAAATAAAATCCGGATTTTCCATAAAAGGAAAATCCGGATTTTTTGTCAACCGGAAAGCAGGAGGGGTATGCGGACGTCCTGCCGGGCGGGAGATATTCCACCGCAGGCGGATATGATGTGGAAACAAGGAAGGAGGGGGCCGGATTGGACCCGATTATTTCACCGGAAATGGGAAAATGGTTGAAAATGTTTGCCGGACGGGTACAGGAAAGGTTTGCAAACCGGGTGGTATGTATCGGCTTGCAGGGGAGCCATGCGCGCGGGGAAGCGCGGGCAGACAGCGACATCGACCTGGTGGTGATCCTTGACCGGCTGGATGCGGCGGATATTGCGCAGTATCGGGAAATTGTGGACGGGATGCCGCAGCATGAAAAGATGTGCGGGTTCCTGGCGGGGAGAGAGGAACTGGAAAATTGGGACCGGGCGGACCTGTTCCAATTTTGCCGGGACACCCTGCCGGTTGTGGGGTCGCTTGGGGAGATTGCCGAGAAGGTGCAGCCGGAGGACATCGGGCGGGCAGTCCGGATCGGTGCATGCAACCTGTATCATATGTGTGTGCACAACATGCTGTATGAAAAAGACCCGGAAATTTTAAGGGGGCTGTATAAATCCGCGGTGTTTACCCTCCAGGCAAAACATTGCCTGGAAACCGGATGCTATCTGCGGCAACACGCCCAACTGCGAGAACAACTGCGTGGGGCGGACCGGGAGTTGCTGCTGTGTGCGGAAAAATGGCGGGCGGGGCAGGCGCTGGACGGGCAGGCATTTGCAGCCGATTCGGTTTTCCTGTTCGAGTGGGCCGGACGGGTCATCCGGGAACTGCGCTGACCGGGTTTTACGCAATCCCCCAGCGCCTTCGTTGCCCCCGCACACAGGGGGGCCATGGGGTGCAACAAAAAAGCCTCCCTTGTGTAAAGGGAGGTGGCGCGGCGGCAGTCCCCATTTTTTGCCTCCCTTGTGCAAAGGGAGGTGGCGCGGCGGCAGTCCCCATTTTTTGCCTCCCTTGTGTAAAGGGAG
>CALXGW010000091.1 GCA_944387965.1 uncultured Anaerotruncus sp.
ATTTGACATTTTTAGGAAGGAGGATCCATCAATGCAAACGGCGGCCTATTCCGCAAGCATCATTTTGTGGATTTTTTTGATTTTTTTACTGGTGAGCGTCATTTCCATTGCAGCCATGCTGATATCCCTTGCCAAAAGAGGGGATGAACGCCGGAAGGAAATTTTGTCAAGGGCCTGTTGCAACACTTTTTATATAACGGTTGGAATGCTGGCATTGGAATTCATTTATGGCGTTTATAAAAGTATTGCATTGGGAAAAAGCATGGAAGGACAAAACCCATTTGTGCTTTTGGTAGTGATTTCAATGGTTTATGCGGTCAATCTGGCAATTTTCAAGAAAAAGTACGGTGATTGAGGATGGAAAACCGGATACGGGAATTGCGCAAACAAGCGGGGCTTTCCCAGGAGGAACTGGCAAAAAGCTGCGGGGTTTCCCGTCAGACGATCAACGCGATCGAAAACCAAAAATATGACCCAACGCTGGCGCTGGCGTTCCGGCTGGCGAAAGCGCTCGGTTCCCGGGTGGATGAATTGTTCCTGCCGGGATAAGGACAGCAGGGGACAGCCGGGGCGGGAAAGGCTGTGTGCGGCTGCGGGAAGATGCAAAAAAGCCCCATCCGGTTTTCCGGATGGGGCAGATCCTTTTTTATGGGAGATCAACCCTCCACATTTTCGCAGGTACGCATGGCCAGGATGGTACGGGAGATCAGGTCATCCAGTTCCCAGCCCAGCAGCTGCGCGCCCTGGGAGATCACTTCACGCGAACAGCCGGCGGCAAAAGCAGGGGTCTTGAATTTCTTTTTGACCGATTTGAGTTCCAAATCCTGTACGCTTTTGGAAGGGCGCATGATGGCGACCGCGCCGATCAGGCCGGTGAGCTCGTCGGTGGCATAAAGCACCTTTTCCATTTCATGTTCCGGCTTGATATCCACGGTAAGCCCCCATGCGTGGCTGGCGGTGGAACGGATCAACTGCTCGGACACCCCGTTTTCCCGCAGGATCTCCTGGCTTTTGACGCAGTGCTGCTCCGGGAACTGCTCAAAATCAATATCGTGCAGCAGCCCGACAATCCCCCAGAATTCCTCATCTTCCCCATATCCGAGTTCTTTTGCGAAATACCGCATGACCCCTTCCACCGTCAGGGCATGCTTGATATGGAACGGCTCCTGGTTATAGCGTTTTAACAGTGCGAGCGCCTCTTCACGGGTAATATTTGCCTGCATGGCCAATCCTTCCTTCATGTCAGATTCATTTGCAAAATTCACATAAGCCCTTCGTCATAATGGGCGCGGACGCCGCCGATACATTTCGGGCGGGTGCGGGCACAGACAAGGTTCGCTTCCCCGATTTTGCTGATCGAAAGCCGTACCGGTACAGCAACCGGCATCAAATGCATGCCGATCAGCGTATCGCCGATATCCATACCAGCCTTTGCGCGGATCGATTCGACTGCACAGGGGGATTCGAACGCCTGGTATGCTGCAGTGGCAAACGAGCCGCCGGCTTTCGGCTGCGGGACAACATTGACCGGATCGAGACGGTAATCGATCGCAGCCTGGCGCTCGATAATCAGCGCGCGGTTGAGATGTTCGCAGCATTGCGCGGCCAGATAGATCCCGCGCTCTTTTAACAGGGGATAGATCCCGGAAAAAATGGCATCTGCGATATCAGTGCTGGAAAAGGAACCGATATGATGCCCGCCTACCTCGCTGGAAGAACAGCCGACCACAAACAGGTCGTTTTTCTCAAGCTTTGCGATTTCCAAAAGTTCCTTGACCGCTTGCGCTGCTTGTTCTTTTATCTGCTGATACAACAAAAAGACTTCCTTTCTGGCCTGTGAGGGGATATCCCGGCGGTATTTTGGGCAAAATATGGGGACCTATCCGACCAGGCATTATCAAAATTTCTCTTATTTTAGCACATTCCCCCCAATCGGGCAAGGGTTTTGCAGTCCGCCTTTGCCGTTCGTAACCGCCGGGGCATCCCTTAAAAAGCATTGACAAGGTTTTCCAAATATGCTATCATGTTTGCGTCAAATATGCAGGGGAGTAGTCGGCACGGCTCAATATGTGCAGTTAAATCAACATCTCGGGCAATTTTTTGTCATGGTTTAACTTGAAATGGCAAGACCTGCGTTTTCTTTCCTAAATGGGGAAGAAAACGCGGGCCTTTTATATTGTCATCAGAAAGGATGGTTTTCAATGGGTTTTTTACTCTCTGGGGTCCTCGCGATTACCTGGAAGCAGCTGGCGATGTATGCGATCGGTGCGCTGCTCATCTATCTGGCAATCAAAAAAGATTTTGAACCGGCGCTGCTGATGCCGATGGGCTTCGGCGCGATCTTAGTCAATATTCCGCTTTCGGGCGTATTGGATCAGATCGAACCGGTACCGGCGCACGGGATCATCCAATGGCTCTTCGAAACGACCATCTCCGCTTCAGAGGCGCTGCCCATCCTGCTGTTTATCGGTATCGGCGCAATGATCGATTTTGGGCCGCTGCTTTCCAACCCGAAAATGATGATCTTCGGCGCTGCGGCGCAGTTTGGTATCTTTTTCACCCTGTCGCTGGCTGCGCTGCTTGGCTTCTCGCTGACCGATCCAGCCTGCATCGGCATCATCGGCGCGGCCGACGGCCCGACCTCCATTTTGGTTTCCCAGGTGTTCCAGTCGCCGTATATGGGGGCGATCGCTGTGGCGGCATATTCCTATATGGCGCTGGTGCCGATCATCCAGCCGTTTGCAATCCGGCTGGTGACGACCAAAAAAGAACGTCAGATCCATATGCCATATAATCCCAAATCCATCAGCAAATCCACCCGTATCCTTTTCCCGATCATCGTCACCTTTATTGCCGGGTTGGTCGCCCCGATGTCGGTATCCCTGGTAGGGTTCCTGATGTTTGGCAATCTGCTGCGGGAATGCGGCGTGCTCAACTCCCTTTCCCAGACGGCCCAAAACGAATTTGCCAATATCATTACCCTGCTTCTGGGGCTCACCATCTCTTTTTCGATGCAGGCGGAATCCTTTATCCGTTGGGAAACGATCATGATTATGTGCCTGGGGCTGGTCGCGTTTGTATTTGACAGCATCGGCGGCGTTTTGTTTGCAAAGCTGATGAACCTGTTCCTCAAGGAGAAAATCAACCCGATGATCGGCGCAGCCGGTATCTCCGCATTCCCGATGTCCGCGCGGGTCATCCAGAAGATGGCTTTGGCTGAGGACAAGCAGAATCATCTGCTGATGCATGCGATCGGCGCGAATGTATCCGGCCAGATTGGGTCAGTCGTCGCAGGCGGCATCATCCTGAACCTGATCCCGCAGC
>CALXGW010000092.1 GCA_944387965.1 uncultured Anaerotruncus sp.
CAGGGGGTGGTGACCCATCCGGTCGGCAAGGAAGGATATGCTTATGAGGGACAAACGACTTCCTGGCGGAATCGGACGATCACCTATCATTTGAAAAACGGGCGGACGGTTTCCCGCGCTTACAATGTCTGTTTGCAGGAAGTTTTGCTGCTGCTTGCCCCGATCGAAACGAGCGAGGAATATCTGACGCAGGCCAACCCCGCATTCTTCCTGGATCCGGAGGATGTGGAAGAGTGGGGCGTACAGGATGCGTTCGGACGCAACCAGTCTGAGCAGACGCCTTCCGACGAGGAAGCGCAGGAACTGCTGGAAGCGATCCGCGAAGATACGCTTGACCAGACCACCGAAAGCCTGTTGGCGCCGAAGGAAAAGGTATTGGCGATCGTGACCTTTGAAACGCAGGACATTGACGAACTGGATGGCCCGCGGAGCCGTTATGCCGAGCGTGGATATTTCGTCGTGACCAATAAAGGGCAGCGCACCTGGGATTTCCTGGAGGAACAGGGCGCGATAGACGAGCTGGAAGAAGCAGACAGCGATTGTATCGGGGTGGCTGTAAGCATGTATGACTGGTCGACCAGCAACGATATGCCGATCGTCCGGGATACGCCGGACAATATCTATGGGGATGTGCCGGAAGAATTCGATATGCTGACCGCCTCCTGGGATGCTTATGAAAAAGAAAAGGCAAAGTATCCGGATGGCCGCAATGCAGCTTATGACGACCTTTATTACAGCCGTGAGGATCAGGAAGCAACCCCGGATGGGCGGCTGTTGGGCGAGCGGTACAGCGTGCGGTATATTTCCGATGACCCGCAGGTGATCCGGACAATGCTGGATGCCGTTTCGGCCAGCTGCGCGATTGATGACCCGTATTTTATCGTAAGCATGTATTTTGCCGATGGCAAAGCACCCAAACAGGTGTTGATCCCGTATTCCAGGCTGCCGCAGGAACTGGTGGATGAGATACAGAGCCAGAGCGCAGCCCTCCAAACCTATTACGGCTGGTAAAGCCGGTCCTTGGGGATGAGGACCCCCGCCCGCTACCATTAGCGGGCGGGGGATTTTGTATTTATAATAGGTATCGCTTGACAAATCGGAAAAGTTGGGATAAAATCTGAAATTGAATTTGAAATTCATTTTCATTTTTGAAAATTGATTGGGATGTGCAGGAGGCGGGAATATTATGGCAGGGGAATATAAAACGCGCCAGCGGGAACAGATCCTGGCTTTCCTGATGCAGTGCGGCGACCGGCATCTTTCGGCGGAAGAAGTCGCTGCGCATATGAAGGAACAGGGCAACCCGGTGGGTAAATCCACCGTCTACCGCTATCTGGATAAGCTGGTCGAGCAGGGGCTGGTCCGCAAATATTATCTGCAGGCTGGGCAGGGCGCATGCTACCAATATTGGGAGGATGGGAAATCCTGCCGGGAGCATTTCCATTTAAAATGTACCGGCTGTGGGAAGCTGATTCATGTGGAATGCAATTATCTGGACGAGGTGGCGCTGCATCTATTAGAACATCACGGGTTTTCGGTGGATAACACCAAAACGGTCTTATATGGGTTTTGCAAGGAATGTATGGAGAAACGAAAAGGGGCGGATGTATGTCAGGAAAACGGATAGCCGCAGTGCTGCTGGCGCTGGTTTGCGCGCTGGGGCTTTTTGGATGTGAAAAGGCGGGGGAAACGCAGGCGGACGGCAAACTGCAGATCGTGGCTACCCTGTTCCCGCAGTATGATTTTGCCCGGCAGGTCGCCGGGGAATATGCCGAGGTGACTTTACTGCTGCCGCCGGGGGTGGAAAGCCATTCATTTGAGCCGACGCCGGCGGATATCATCAAAATCAATGAGGCGGATCTGTTCATCTATACCGGCGAGTATATGGAGCCCTGGGCGCAGAGCATCATCGATGGGCTGACCGGGGATGTCCAGGTGCTGGATATTTCCCGGAATATCCCGTTGGATGAGGAAGCGGCTCATGAAGACGAAGACGGGGATGCGCATGAACATGGCGGGTTTGACCCGCATATCTGGACCAGCCCGGCCAATGCGATGCTGATGGTGGATAACCTTTCGGCGGAGCTTTGCGCCATTGACCCGGAGCATGCCGGCGACTACCAAACGGCGGCCGCTGCATATAAAGCCCAGCTGGACGAACTGGATCAGGAGTTCCAGGAGATCGTGGATGGGGCGCAATATAAGGAGATTGTATTCGGCGGGCGTTTTGCCATGCATTATTTTGCAAAACGGTATGGGCTTTCCTATCTGGCGGCATTCGATTCCTGTTCGAGCGAAACGGAGCCGAGCGCCAAAGCGGTCGCACAGATCATTGACGAGATCAATGAAAAACATCTGCCGGCTATATTCCATGAAGAACTTGCCGACCCGAAGGTTTCACGGATGATCGCGGAAGAAACCGGTGTGAAGCTGCTGTTGCTGCATTCCTGTCATAATGTTTCCAAAGAGGAAGCAGAAAGTGGAGCAACCTATCTTTCACTGATGCAGCAGAATGCAGAAAATTTGAGGGAGGGGCTGGTCTGATGGCGCTGATCTCCTGTAAAAACCTGTGGATGGCATATGAAAACCAGGTGGTGGTCGAAGACGTCAGCTTTGAGATACAAAAAGGGGATTATGTCTGTATCGTCGGGGAGAACGGTTCCGGGAAAAGCACGCTGCTCAAAGGGCTGCTGGGGCTCAAGACGCCGAAATCCGGTGAGATCACCTATGGGGAGGGGCTTAAACAGGATATGATCGGCTATCTGCCGCAGCAAACGGTGGTGCAGAAGGATTTCCCAGCTTCGGTGTGGGAGGTCGTATTGTCCGGATGCCTGAACCGGCGGGGCTGGAAGCCGTTTTATACGGCGGCAGAACGGAAAATCGCTCAAAAAAATATTGAAAAGCTTTCGATCGGGAATATTTTAAAAAAATCCTACCGGGAACTTTCCGGCGGCCAGCAGCAGCGGGTACTGTTGGCGCGTGCGCTTTGTGCGACTGAGAAGCTGTTGCTGCTCGACGAGCCGGTGACCGGGCTGGACCCGCTGGCGACGGCGGAACTGTATGGGATGATCAAGCAGCTCAACCGGGAGGGTGTGACCATCGTGATGGTGAGCCATGACCTCAACTGTGCGCTGCACAACGCGGACAAAATCCTGCATATGGATACGCAGGTGCGGTTTTTCGGGCCGGCTGCCGAATATGAAAAAAGCCCGCTTTGCCGCCGGTTTTTAGGAGGGGATTTCCATGCTTGAGCTGCTTGCGGGGATGTTTTCTTACCCGTTTTTGACCAGGGCCATGTGCGTAGGGGTGCTGGTTGCGCTTTGCGCGGCCCTGCTGGGGGTGAGCCTGGTGCTCAAACGGTATTCGATGATCGGGGATGGGCTGTCCCATGTCGGGTTCGGCGCGCTTTCGATCGCAATGGCGCTGGGGCTGGCGCCGCTGGCTGTTTCGGTGCCGGTAGTGGTGATCGCTGCCTTTTTTTTGCTGCGCATCAGTGAAAACAGCCAGATCAAGGGGGATGCCGCGATTGCTTTGATTGCATCCAGCGCGCTTGCCATCGGCGTGATCGTGACTTCGTTCACTTCCGGGATGAATGCGGATGTGTATGGTTATATGTTTGGAAGTATCCTGGCAATGAGCGAAGAGGATGTCGTTTTTTCGGTGGCGCTGTCGGTGGTGGTGCTCTGCCTGTTCGTGTTATGTTATAACAAGATGTTTGCCGTCACCTTTGATGAAGCATTTGCCCAGGCGACCGGCGTCCATACCAAATTTTACAACATGCTTTTGGCGCTGCTCACAGCGCTGACCATTGTGATCGGCATGCGCATCATGGGCGCAATGCTCATTTCCAGCCTGATTATTTTCCCGGCTTTAACTGCCATGCGGGTCTGTAAAAGCTTCCGGGGGGTTATGATAACCGCAGCGGCTGTTTCAGTGGCATGTTTTTTCGTGGGGATGGCAGCTTCCTTCCTGTTTTCTTTACCGGCAGGCGCTTCGGTCGTAGTGGTCAATCTGGTGGTATTCCTGCTGTTTGCTTTGGCAGGTTTTTTGAAAGGGCGGGCAGCTTTTGGCTGACAGATCATAGAGGTGGCGCAAATGCAAACAGATTACTGTAAGACCCGGTACCCGATCCTGCTGCTGCATGGCGCGCACGCGCGGGACGAGGGGCATTACCGGTTTTGGGGAAGGATACCGGACCTGCTGCGTCAAAACGGCGCGCAGGTATTCACAGGCGGGCAGGACGCCTGGGGAAGCATTGAAGGGAATGCGCGGGTGATCGATCAGCGGCTGATGGAAGTTTTGGCGCAGACCGGCAGCCCAAAAGTGAATATCATTGCCCATTCCAAAGGCGGGCTGGAAGCGCGTTATCTCATCAGCGTGATGGGGAGGTACCCGTATGTGGCCTCGTTGAGTACGGTTTCCACCCCACACCATGGATGCCGGATTGTGGATTTTTTTGAAAAGTGGCCGGATTGGTTCTACCGTGGGGTATCGGCCTGCCAGGACTTCTACTGGAAAAAACATGGGGACGCGGCGCCGGATTTTTACACGGCCAGCCG
>CALXGW010000093.1 GCA_944387965.1 uncultured Anaerotruncus sp.
TAAACAGTCACTTTTTTGCCCCGCTTTTCGCGTGCCTCCATAACAAATTTTGTGCCTCGGGATTGCCCGTCCCAAAAGGCGATCACTTCGTCTGCATAATCGATGATCTCCAAGTTCCGCCGCAGTGGTGCGCCACGGCCATACCTTTGATATTGCGGCAAAAATTCGGTCAGTTTCAGCCCTGCTTGGTGGGCATACTCTCTGGCGCAGGTATCAATTCCCTTTGCCCCGCCGGATACGATTTCCGTCACGCCCTGGGGCAGATACTCGCCCAGGTTTTGAACCGTCAGGCTTCGTGAGCCAATAATTGCAACTTTCATAGCTTCCCCTTTTTGTCCTATTGATAGGACATAATTTTCTATTGCTTAGTATACACTAAAAATGTCCTAAATCAAGACATTCAGGTGCTTGCTATGAAACGAATCATTGATACAGAGAACACAAATATTATCGGCCCGAAAATTAAGGAAGCCAGAACTAGCGCTGGAATGAGCCAGAAGGAACTGTCCGAAAAACTGGAACTGATGGCGGTCTATACCTGCCGCGGCTCTATTTCCCGGATTGAAAACGGGAAGCGAGCGGTTACAGATATTGAAATTGATGCCATTTCAAAAATTTTGGATGTATCTCTGGACTTTTTATTCGGACGGGAATGACTTCGTAAAAAACACTGGAGCATGATATTTTCATGCTCCAGTGTTTTTATCTTTTACATTACCAGTGCCATAAAATGAACCAACTTTTCCGTGGTCGATGCTGACATCTGCTTAGGTAGAATAGATGCTGTGGGAAAGGGAAGGAAAGCGGGTAAGATCCCAGTTGTGGGAAGCCTGATATGGGCTATCTGCCGCAGTACCTCTCCAACCATATATACCTTTGCTATAATAGCCTTTCCCTATTGAGCCTGCTGTGTTATACTAGATATATCAATAAGCTACATCGCAGGGAAGGAGTGAACAATATGCCGATGCTGGACGCTGTTTTGACCCCGCATCCGCTTGTTTTGCTGCCGGATCTGGATGGGATGGATACAGTGGAGCAGCAATTGGATATTGCAAGGCAAAAAGGCGGTATCCATGCGGGAGAACCATATAAAATAGAATGGCTCAAGGTGGTGCGGCATCTATAAGCATCCAATGTAAACTTTGTTTCCATTGCTGCCGGCTGGATGAGGGACAAACTGGATTATGCCGGGCCAGGGCCAACCGGGGCGGGAGAGTCGTGCCGTTAAATTACGGCAAGCTGACTGCCCTGGCTCTCGATCCCATTGAAAAGAAACCACTGCGCCGCTTCCATCCTGGCAGTATGGTCCTGTCAGTAGGCAGCTTTGGCTGCAACCTGCATTGCCCATTCTGTCAGAATGCTGGGATTGCTGCGGCGGGTGCGGATATCCCTACTGAGGATTATCCGCCTGAAACATTGGTGCAGGAAGCGGTTTGGCTGCATAGCCGGGGGAATATCGGAGTAGCTTATACTTATAATGAACCTTTGGTGGGATATGAGTATGTGCGAACCTGCTCTGCGCTTGTCCATGAGGCCGGCATGTACAATATCCTGGTGACCAACGGTACCATTGCGGGAAAGCCCTGGCGCGATCTGCTGCCGCTCATTGATGCAGTGAATATCGACCTGAAGGGTTTTACCGAGGGATGGTATCGCAAATTAGGCGGAGATCTGGAAACGGTCAAACGTTCGATTACATTGGCTGCCCAAAGCTGCCATGTGGAAGTTACGACCCTGGTCGTGCCGGGGGAAAATGACAGCGATGATGAGATGCGCGCCCTGTCGGGTTGGCTTGCCTCAGTCAGCCCGGATCTCCCGCTGCATATTTCCCGCTTTTTCCCGCGCCACTGTATGGCGAGTTATCCGCCCACACCGGTGGAAACCATATACCATTTGGCTGATGTGGCCCGGGAAAAATTGAGGTATGTATACACAGGCAACTGTTGAATTCGATCGGGAACTGCGGGGGATCGGCCATCTGTTTGCCCCTGCAGCCATTTGATTGCTTGTATGTGGCTCTTCTTCACATCCTGACAAAACCCCTTTTCTGCCTAGACGGATCAGATGGGCAGAAAGGAGAGTTATACTTTTTAGGGTAGGTCCAAAGGCCGCTGCGTGTGGCCGCGTGGGGAAAATTGCGGGACAATCGACAAGATATACCGCTTTTGCAATATACTTTGTATGCACACAGGTGTTCAAAATATATTTTCATTTTTTTCATAATCTTCATGGCAGATACACAAATCTTACAAGCGAACAACACAGTTGCCGCCTAAGATAATAACCGCAGGTTGGAAAAAATAGAGAATCATATTTCCAGCAAAAATGATCAAACAAAACTTTTTAAGGAGGCAACACCATGAAAAAATTGATTGCAGGCGTTGTAGCGACCGCGCTTGTCGCCAGCTTCGCATCGGTCGGCGCATTTGCCGCAACAACCGGAAAGGTTTCCGCTCCGGGTGGGACCTGGTTCTTGGACGACGACGGGGAGACCCCCAGCATGACCGACAGCGGCATTTATGATTTTACAGACGGCAGTATCAATATCGATGGCGTCAACCCGAACCAGACCCTGTACCTCTATCTCGGCGCCAACGGCACCACTGCAACAACGTTGGTTGATGACAATGCAGAAGGTGGAACGACAGAAGCATATCCGGACGACCTGGCCGACAGCGACCTGTTCAAAATGTCGGTAGATAAAGATGGCGACGGCAAGAGCCTGGTCAAATCGGTGACCCAGGTGGCCGATAAATCGCTCGGCGGCAATACCCGCGGCGGATATATCAAGATCGTACTTGGCGACACCACCAGCACCAGCGAAGAAAAAGCGACTCTCGATATCACCTTTACTGCGAAAAAAGACAGCGTTGATAGCGACGGCGATAACCTTGCCAACAGCGCCAGCGGCGTTTGGGAAGATGATGATTACGCTGACCTGCGCATCACCCTGTGGATCAGCAACACCGGCGTTTCCGGTTCGGACGGCAGCGTTGACACCGGCGCAAGCGTCTATTTTGAGCCGGAAGACAACGAAGAAAACACCCTGACCTGGGGCGACGACCGTGCGGCGATCTATTTCCAGTCGGATGACGACGCTTCCAATTTCTATGCACGCCTTTCCACCAAATCCAATTCCGAAATCTATGCCATGTATGGCGATCCGGTAGGCGCGGACCTGTGGTTCTATGATTTCGTCGGCAACCCGACCATCCCCTCCACCTCCCGTGCGACTTTGGCCCTGGGTATCCCGTGGGATGATGATGACGATTACACTCCCGATCCGGAAAACGTCTATATTTATCAGCTGAATGCAGATGGCGAACTGGAAGATGTTACCTCGTCCTTCACTTATGATGAGGACAATGAGCTGACCGGTATCACGGGCTGGTCGATCAAGACCCGTACCCTTGGCACCTATATCGTTTCGGATATGGAACTGGATATTTACTCCTATGTCGATGAGGAAGAAGAATATGAGGATGAAGATGTGGATGTGACCACGCCGGAATCCCCGGATAAAGAGATCCCCTCGACAGGTTCTTCTGATATGGTAAGCGTAGCAATGGCAGCTGGGATTATCTCCCTGGCAGCAGCTGGCGTAGTAGCCTTTAAGAAGACCAAATAATATTTCCATTTGCCTCATTGAACGGACGGAGGCCACGCGCCGTCCGGACAATCAGGAGCGCGCTGCAGGATAACCCCTTGCAGCGCGCTTTTTTTGCATGCCGCCTGCTTTTCAAATGCGGGGATACATGGTATGATGAACAGGAAACGGAGGGAAATATATGGAACTGCCGGCCAATTATGAGATGGATATCCTGTTTTTCTTTGGGGAAAAGCAGGAGGAACTCCGGTTATATAACCTATTTTTCGACTGCATTTGCACCTCTTTCCCGGAAGCATCGGTCCGGGTGCAAAAAAGCCAGATCAGTTTTTATGGGCGGCATTTCTTTGCTGCGGCTTCGCTGCCGCTGCGCAGGAAAAAGGGATGGCCGGAACATAGCCTGCTGATCACATTCGGGCTGCCCTGCCGGCTGGATTCCCCGCGGATAGCTGTGGCTGTCGAGCCATATCCGGGTCGGTGGACCCATCATGTGTTGGTTTCCAGGGAAGAGCAGCTGGACGAGGAACTGTTTGAATGGGTTTCCGCGTCATGGGCATTTTCTGAGAGTAAACGGAAAAACACGCATGGGACATCCGGTTGAAATGGCCGGATGCCCCATGCGGTGTGGAAAAGCCGGTTTTTTTGCCCGGTTTATTTTTTTGCCCGCTTTTTACGGCGGAAAAGGTAGATACAGCCGGCAATGGCCGCTGCTACAGCCACAACGGCGGCTGCCAATGCTGGGATAGGCAGAGCAGTGGATACCATCACGGCAAAATGGCCGGTTGGTGCCGAAAAGATCAGATACCGGCCTTCCCGTTCGGCGGGAATAAGTTGCTGGCCGTCTTCCGACCAGGTCAGGATATGATCGCCCTTGACGCCATCCGCCAGGATGCGCACACGGTAAGTCGCCCCATCCGGGGAAGCGGAACCGGCGATCTGGAATGTATAAGCTTCGACCGGGCGGTACCCACTCAGGTCAGGCGCCGACTCCAAAGGGATTGATTCATACTGCAATACGGCATCTTTGCTGAAATACCCGGAAACCATAAAGGGTGCAGGATCCCCTTCACAAGCCAGGGTGGTTACCCAGTCCGAATAGACGGCATTGACGACGATATTCCGGTTGATAAAGGAAAGGTCTTTTTCTTCCCATACGCCATTTTTTCCATCCAGCGCAGGGACAGGGGGAATATCGCTCTCCTGCACCTTTTCCCCGTATGCCATTTGGATGGTTTTTACCGTTTTTCCATCGGCCAGGAAGCGTACGGTAAACGATTCAAATGCGTCCGGTGTACCTTCGCTTTCCATCAACTCCTGGTAGGTGATCATTTGGGCCTGATCCGCATAGGTGAGCCCGCTCACAGCTGCAATGCCGTTGCTGACAAAGCGGTTGCCGCTGATTCGGGCATCCTCGTCGGCTTCTCCCAGGATATTCCCGGCCATTTCCTGCGTTTGGCTGATGATCCCTGTCATGGCGGTATTTTCCAGCGTATCCATTCCTAAGCCGCTGATGCCGCCCACATGGTCTTCGCCCGATACATCGCATAAAACATAACAATTGCGGACCAGATAAGCGCTCCTGCCGGTAATCCCGCCCGCATAACCGCCATCTTCCACCTTGACCGCCCCGTAATTTTCACAGCGGATAACCGATCCCAGGTCGGCGCGCCCGGTGATCCCTCCGGCGCAGCTGTTTTTTACCAAGACGCTTCCGGAATTCTGACAGTCCAATATCGTTGCGCGTACATAGCGTTCATACTGGAAGCTTTTTTCTCCGGTTTCTTCAATGGAAGGATCGGAATCCAAACTAACTGCGATCCCGGTTAAACCGGTGATCCCGCCGCCGTTGGTATCGGAAAGCACATCCCCTTCATTGCTGCAACGGTCGATCAGTCCGGCGTCATAATCTGTGCGCTCATCATCAGACAGGTCGGTATACCATTCAGATGAATCTGTCGGGTCAAAATCCAAGCGATCCCGCAGATGATCCAGGCCGTCCGCCATCGTATTGCTGATCTGGTGCAGCTGACCGCTGATCAAATCGAGCTGATCGGTCAGGTCATCCTTTGAAAGGTCAAGATCATCCTTGGCAGAGCGGATCTGATCGAACAGCCGGTTCAGCTGGCTGGAAAGGTCGCGATCCATATCGTCGAAATCGTCATACAGATCCTCAGAGGCATTTTCTATATGGCCCACCAGCCTGCGTACTGCCGAAGCTGTATTGGCAATATCCTGCGGCAATTCTGCGGCAGAATTTTCCAGAAGTGCAAGCAATTGATGCAGATCGCTGGCGATCTCTCCCATTAGCCCTGCCAGCTGTTCCAATTCTGCTGAAAGATCCTCTGTATCCGTCTGTGCATCCGCAAGTTCTTCCGCATAATCGGCAAGGGATTTCCTGCTGGTCGTATGGGAGGATGGAAGGGCAGAACTGGCAGATCCCCCGGTGGCAGATTCCCCGGTGACAGATTCCCCGGTGTCGGATTCCCCGGTGACAGATTCCCCGGTGACAGATCCCCCGGTGTCGGATTCCCCGGTGTCGGATTCCCCGGTGGCAGATTCCCCAGTGGCAGGGGCCTCTGTGACAGCTGCCAACACATTGACAGTTACGATTGTGCTTTCTGTTGTCAGCTGGGAAACATCCCCGCCGCCGACATCCTCGCCGCCGACATCCCCGCCGCCAACATCCTCGCCGCCAACATCCTCGCCGTCTCCGGCGGAGGACTGGAGTGCAGACAGGATTTCCTTCAATTTTTGAAGCTTTTCCCGGATGGAGGCCAGCAGCGCATCGATTTCCGCATTGGGTTCCGGTTTCAGATGGTCGATGGCACGTTCGACATCGTCAAGGCAGTCCCCAAAGTCATCCAGGAAGTCTTCGGCGCGGTTTTTGTACCGGCGTTTATACCGCCGCACAGAATTGTTGAACCGTTCCAGGGAGTCAATGATATCGTCCAGATTGGAGTCATTTGTTTGTGCGGCCTGGTCCATGATGTCGTTCAGGCCATCCATCATATCGACCAGGCTGTCCCCCTCCAAACGTAATTTTTCTGCCGCATCCTGCTCATAAACCGTCTGGATATAAGGCTCGAACAGCCCGGAAATGCCGCCGATGTTTTTCCTGCCGGATATGTTCCCCAGGTTTCTGCAATTTTTGACCGCTCCCTGTTCATATCCCGAGATGCCGCCGATATTATAGCCGGTGTGCCGGTAGCCGACAGCCCCATAATTGATACAGTCAAGCACGGCGCCGGTATTCCTGCCGGCGATGCCCCCGATGTCGGTAACTTTGTTGACGTCGCCGGCAAGTGCGCCTTCCTGCATAAGTACGATTGGGTTTTCATCAATAAACTCGGAAACAGCCTGGCCGGTCATGTTGATGCCGCCCCGGTTTTTACATCCGCTGATGGAGCCGTCGTTTTTCCCGGCGATCCCACCGGCCTGTTTGGTAACGATCAAATCCCCTTGGTTTTCACAACCAATGATACTGCCGCTTTCCTCATTTAGGCCCGCGATCCCGCCGCCCATGCGTTTGGCCAGGATAGAACCCTTGAATATGCAGTTTTCGATCCGGCCGCGGTTGGTACCCGCGATCCCGCCGATCCGCTCCATATCCCCCTCCGGGAATATTTCCCCGGAAACTGTGAGGTTACGGATCACCGCATCCTTTTCCACAAAGCGGAAAAAACCCAGGTCTGATCCGGATGCACGGATTGAAAGCCCGGTGATACAATGGCCATTCCCTTCAAAAGTACCGGCAAAAATCGGGATGGAGGTAAAGGTCTGCCCGGATAGGTCGATATCGTTTTCCAATATAAAGGTTTTCCCTAATGAATAGGTATCTGCACTGCCGTTCGCTGCAAGATCTATTAGGTCGTCAGCAGTGCGGATGTAGATAGCGTCTGCAGGCGCAGCGTCAGTGTCTGCCTGGGCCGCCAGCACCGGCAGGCTGCCCTCTGCCGCCAATATCACTGCAAGCAGGATCCCTGCCGCTTTATTCCTGATCGTTTTGTATTTCATAAGTAATCTCCTTATCCGGTTCCACATCGCCCGGTTCCCATTTCCCGGATTTCAACACCAGGTCCATATCCCCGCAGAGTGTCCCGGTGATTTGGGCGTCGATCTGTCCGCAGAACCATCCGGTAATATGTCCGTCCACTTGGGTACGTACCTGTTTTGCCAGCATGTTTGGCCCGCTTTCGACCTGGGTGTGAGGGAGGGCGAAGGACGTTTTTTCGATCATCTTATCACCCAGGAGCAGGATCTGCGGCAAGATTGTCATAACCAGGATGATGGAGATCAGGGTGCCGCTGCCCAAAGCCGACCCCAGAGAGGCGATTGCAGCATTGCTGCTGATCTTCCCCACCAATATCCCGGCGCTGCAAAGGATGGTGCCGGAGGTGACCACGGTAGGGAACGCCTGGTTGAGCGCTTCCACAATGGCTTGTTTGCGGTCTTTCATGGTTTCCCGCAGGGCCATATACCGGCTGGTGATCACAATGGCATAATCGATGGTAGCCCCCATCTGGATCGAACTGACGACCAGGTAGCTCAAGAAAAACATGGTGGAGCCTGTAAAATAGGGGAGGGAAAAATTGATCCAGATGCTTCCCTGGATGGTCAGGCAAAGCATAAACGGAAGGCTGGCAGACTGGAAGGTAAACAGCAGGATGATCCCGACAAACAGGACGGTAAGCACGCTGATCAGGATATTGTCCTGCTCGAAGGATTTGCTCAGGTCATAAGCGCTGGTGGAATCGCCTACCACAAAAATATCATTTTCATATCCCACATAGCAGGATTGGGCGATCGAACGGATCTGATCGATCAGCTGGAAAGTTTCCGCGCTTTCAATCGGGGTATCCAGGGAAAACACGATGCGGGTATGCTGGCTGCCTTCCAATTGTTCCCGTGCATCGCAGACATCTTTATAAATATCATCAACATCCTGGGAAAGCTCCTCATCCAACTGCAGGCCGCGATTTTCTTTTTGATCGTAAATAAAATCGATCATACTGACGATCGGTACCTGGTATTCACTGAGATCCCCCAGCAGTGCGCCATATTTTTCCTGGTCGATCGCATAGAAACGGTAGAGCGTTTCCGCCAGCCCGACATCCAACCCGGTCGTTTCTGCAAATTCCCGTGGCCGCAGGGAATCGACCAGCGTATAACCATTATCTTTATCCACTTCAATATTGGCAAGCCCGGTCACACTGTCCACCTCTGGAATTTGCTCCAGTTGAGCGATCACCTGCGCTTCTTTTTGATAATCCCCGGCAGGGAGGATCAGCGCCATATTGTTATCGAGCCGGAAGGTTTGCTCGATCCTTGCCTTTGAAGTGCGGTATTCGTCCAGCTTTTCGGCTTCCACTGAGTTCATATCGTAAATATAGGGGCATTGGGAAGAAAAATAAGCGCAGAAGATGATAACTACCAGGAAAACCGGGAGCAGCAGGTAGCGGGTCTTGACGATCCATTTGCCCCAAAGGTCGATTTTGGGGACAAAGCTTTTGTGCATGGTTTTTCCGATCAGCGGGTCAAACATATAAATCAGGCCTGGCATGAAGCAGAACACGGTCAACAGGCTGATTAAAATGGCTTTTACCATCGCCCGCCCCAGGTCCGGCCCGATCCCGAACTGCATGAACAGCAATGCGACCATGCCGGAAACGGTTGTCAGGCTGCTGGAAGAAATTTCGGGGATGGCTTTGCTCAGGGCTGTGATCAGCGCTTCCCGGGTAGGGGCGGATTCCTTTTCCTCCATATATCGGTGGAAAAGGATAATTGCGTAGTCGATGGCCATTGCCAGCTGCAATACCGTGCAGACGGCATTGGTGATAAAGGATACTTCCACAAACCAATAGTTGGTTCCCATATTGAGTAGGGCTGCCGTGGCAAAGGTCAGCATGAAAATGACGATTTCGATATAGGTTTTGGAGGTGAACAGCAGGACTGCAACAATGATAAAGACTGCGATCACGAGGATGACCTGCATATCCTTCTGCAGATTGGCAGAGTCGTCCTTATCCACAGTGGTATAGACATAGGCGTCATAGTTTGTCAGTTCGCTGCGGACACGTGCGATCGCCTGCTGGCTGAGGGGGGTGTCTTCCGGCTCTTCAAAAGTAAGGGTAAACAGGGCGGACGCATCCTTATAATCGTCTTCCAGCTGCTTATCTTCATAATTTTCATCATCGGGATCATAAAAATCCACCGCAGAGATCCCGCGAATCTCTTCCAATGTATGGGCCAGGTCCAGCGCCTTTTCATAGGTAATATTGGCGACCAATACGCTTGCGCTGCCAAAGGTGGTGAATTCCGAGTCCATGATATCCACCCCTTGCCGGGTTTCCGTACTGGTGTCCAGATAGTCAGTCAGCTCATTGTTGACCTTTACTTTGGAAATAGACGCAGCTGCATACACCATTAAAACCAAAAATATGACCAGGAAAGCTTTCCGCCGGTCTACGATCACAGCGGCAAGCTTTTCCATAATATTCTCAGATGTCCCCTTCTTTTTTGACATAAACATCACCTGTTATTTAATATGCGATTATAAAATAAAATACAACATGTTGACTAGTATCGCAAAAAATATTATAGTAGAACATAGAGGAAAAAACCATAAGCAAAAATTTGCAATTTGATGATTAAACGATAAAACAATGGATGATGTCAATTATATTGTCAAAAAGCAGGTGAATTTTTTGTGAACAGGAATCCGGACGACCGCCGTATCAAACGGACGAAAAAGGCGCTCAAGCAAAGCCTATTGAAACTTCTGCGCGAAAAGGAGATCAACCAGATCTCCATACAGGAGCTGACCGAAGAAGCGGATATGAACCGCGCGACCTTCTATCTGCATTACCGGGATATTTATGATATGCTGCAGCAGATCGAAGACGAAGCGGCAATGGAGATCAGCATGATCCTGCAGCAGCATCTGCCGAACGAAAAAGACGGGCAGCCCTACCAGCTTTTTGTCGCGTTGCTGCGCTATATCCAGGAGGATGCGCAGCTTTGCCAGGTGATGCTCACCAAAAACCGGAATCAGAATTTTATCGACCGGATGTGCGGGATTGTGGAGGAATATTGCTTGCATAGCTGGCTTAGTCAGTATTATCAGGCGGGGATCGGGCAGAAGGTCGCCTATTTCAGCACCTATGCAGTGCGTGGCTTTTTGGCGGTCGTTGCCAAATGGATCTATTCCGGCATGCAGGAATCCCCGGAAAAAATGGCGGAATTGATGAGCGATATGGGCACATATGGGCTCCGCTTCCTGGATATGGCGCCGGCGGTACCGGATCAAGCGAAAAGATGAAAAACCCCCTCTTTCCCATGATATTGGGAAAGAGGGGGGTTTTGATGCTGGATGTATTGCCGCAGGATTGCAGACGCACCTTCTGGCTTATACCGATTCCGGATAGGTATAATCGTCCACATACCAGACTCCATCGGCCTTGACGACGGTAAAATCCACTGTGCGGTAGTTTGGCACATAGTCTGGGTCTTCCTCGCGCATGATCCCGCCTTCATTCGTTTCATAGGTGGCGCGGATGGTCATGCGGTCCAGGCTGGTATCCACCGCTTCCAGGCCGGTAAGCGCAAAGCCATAAGAATAACCGGTGCGCCAGGGGCCAAGCCGCCAGACGCGCCCATCCTCGGTTTTCTGGATGGCGGTTACGTCGCTGGCTTCATATTGCGCGATGGCGTTGGGTGTGAAGACGCTTTGGATTTTTTCGGCGTAATTGGTCAATTCATAAAATTCGGGGTAATTTTCTGAAAGGCGTGCCGATTCGCCCAATGTAAAGAAAATGGCGTCGTCCACATTGTAAGCTTCACTCGCGCAGTACCAAAGGTCGACCAGGATACCGGTGATATCCGTCCCGTCTGCATCCAGTACCTGGATGCCGCTGTAATCATGCAGGGTGGAAAAATTTCCGGGGTAGCGCTTGCCGGTCGGGCCAAAATCCCAATCGGTATACATCGGTTCAGCTCCGGGGAGCAGCAGCAGGCTTTCGGCAATGGTGGTCAATGTATCGTCCCGGACCGATGCCTCCCCATCGAAACGGATCCCAACATAGGCTGTCAGCCCACGATGGAAGCAAAGGACGCCCTTTGTTTGCAGTTCCGGCGCCGCCGCCATGGAAGCGTTGGGATTTGCTTCCAGAAAATCAGGGTCAACATAGGTGATGGAGGCGATCCCGCTTTCCCCATCTTCATCGGTCCGCACCGGCGTATATGGGTCCCAAATCTCCATACGGGGCAGCCGCAGTTCTGGATAAACAGTCTTATATTCATCGCCTTCCGGCAGGTCGTCCCCTTCATAGGGGGTATAACGGTTGAACCCGATGGATGCAATATGCGTTTCCCCGTCATAGACATCCACCGGCGTCCAGAGCGCGCCGGAAACTGGGCTTCCCCGTCCCGTTTCCGCATCCGGCAGACGCACCTCCCAGTCACGCGGCAGCAGGAGTTGGACGTCAAACGGCGCGGTATCATAAATCTTGGCGTTATATTCGGTGCGCCCGTCCTGATAGGCCGGGAAGGTGACGTAAACCACATTGTAATCCTGGACGGGGACGGTCCCTTCAACAGGGCCGCCGCCGGCCGCTGCCAACAGGTCGATGGTGCAGGCGGCTTCCGGGTCGCTATATAGGGAAGCATCCAGGTTTAAGCTGTCATATTGATCCGGCGTCAGGTATATGGAATAGATTTCACCGGGTTTCCAGCTTTTTTCAGCGTTTTCGGCTTCAAACAGATGGACACTCATATACCCGTCGCCCATCTGCATGCGTCCATAGACTTGGATATTCCAGTCGGAGCCGTCCGCATATTCTTCCGGCAGGGTAAATGAAACAATGCCGTCACGGTAAGAAATGCTGGCTTCCAGCTGGTCGATTGCCTGCTGCGGGGTAATTCCGGAAAGCTGGGTAAAGGTGCAGCTGACCAGCACGCCAAGCGCCAGCACCAGGATCAAAAACGCCGGGATGGCATGTTTGGGCGCTGCTGCAATCATAAAAATGCGTTTGCGAAGCCCCCGTCCGCCGGATGTCATGGTGGTGGCCATACAGCCCCATTCCCGCAGATCGCGGTGGGCGCGCACCATCCCGACCAGCGTATGCCCATAGGGGATGCGCTGGTCTTCCCCAAGGGTACGGATGGCCAGTTCGTCGCAGGAAAGTTCGCAGTCCTCACGGGAAAAGAACGCGGCGGCCCAAACCAGCGGATGGAACCAATAAAGGGCCAGGCAGACTGCGCGGACCAGCGACCAAATATGGTCGCGCTGGCGCCAATGGCAAAGTTCGTGGATGAGGACATGGCGGAAAACGGTGGGATCCTGGACCGCATGGGCGGGGACATATACTGCGGGCCGGATCAGCCCGAACAGGCAGGGGGAGGAAACGATATCCACCTGATAGACTGGAAGCGGGCTGTCGGCAGCAACCGGGATGCGGCAGCGGCGCAGTCGGCGGTAAAACCGCAGGTTGACATATAAAAGCCAGCCGCCGGTGAGGGCTGCCCCGCCGGCCCATACGCCCAGCAGCGGGGAAACAGCGGGCTGGCTGCCTTCCGGCGTTGCCGGCGTTTCCGTCTGGGCGGGGGATGCAGGGGTGTTATCGGGTGCAATACGGATAACCCGCTGGGTGATGAAATGGTCGACCTGCTGTGCAGCCGGCAGGTTCATTACGCTGGTATCTGCCGGGAAAGAGAAGGGGAACAACAATCTTATGGCGACCACCGCCCACAGCAGATAGAGCAGGCGTGCGCTGACTTTGCCGCGCAGGCATTTGCGCAGCAACAGGACGGCTGCGATCAGCACCGATGAAGTAATCAGTAATTCAGATACTGTGACAGTCATTTCCGACCCTCCTGCGCACGTTTCAAAATGGCGTCCAGTTCATCCAGCTCCTCTTTGGTGAGCACATCTTCCCCGACCAGGGTGTTCACCATCAGCCCCAGGCTGCCGCCATAAAGTTTGGACAGGAAACTGCGCGTTTCCTGCCGCCGGGTGTCGGCGCGGTCGATGGCCGGATAGAACTGTTTGGCACGGCTGCCTTCTTCATGGCGGACCGCCCCCTTTGCTTCCAGCCGGTTGAGCATTGAGATGATGGTATGCTTGCTCCAGCCGGTTTCCCCGGAAAAAAGTTCCACCAGCCCGGTGATCGTACAGGGCGCATGTTCCCACAGGGCGTTCATCAGCGACCATTCGCTTTTGGACAGGTTGACGGCGCGCATGGCGTCCCCTCCTTTAAGTAGACATTTGACTACCTTCATTTTAGCAAAAAGGTAAACATCTGTCAACCTTTTTGCGCTGCATTTTTCAGGAAGGGGTGGGAAAACTGAAAAGGCAAGAGATTACCTTTAAAAATGGAAGCGGTTTGCGCTTGACAAAATATGTGGGGAAGGGTATACTTTAAATTATATTGAAATAGTATACTTTCGTGAAAAGGGGAACCAGGATGCATATCACTTTGGAAGCTGATTATGCGGTGCGGATCGTCAACTGCCTGACCAGGTGCAAGACGCGTATGGATGCGAAATCGCTTGCATCGGCCACCGGCGTGACCCTGCGCTTTTCGCTGAAAATATTGCGCAAATTGGTGGCGCAGGGGATCGTGCGCTCTTATAAGGGGACGCAGGGGGGCTATGAACTGGCCAAGCCTGCATCGGAAATCTCGCTGGGGGAAGTGATCGAAACGGTAGAAGGGCCGATCACCATCAGCCGGTGCGTAGGGGCAAAGGATTTCCACTGCACGCGGGTGGGAACCGATGAATGCCGCTTCAATAAGGCATATCAGGAAGTGGCAGAGCTGGTGCGGCAGAAGCTGTACGGCATCAAATTCGGGGAGCAGGAATAATGGCCGGCTGGGCGGTTGGGATCGGATGGGCCCTGCTGGATGCGCTGATTTTGGCTGGTGTGCTGAAAAAAGGCGCGTCCTCGCCGGAACAGGCAAAAAGCTGGATCGTGAAGGGCTTTTTTGCGCGGTATTTCCTGGCGGTCGTAGTGCTGGGGTTCGGGCTTTTTTTCCTGCATTCCCAGGCGGTCGGGGTGGTTGTCCCGCTGATTATCCAAAAGATCGTTATCCTGGCGGTTTCCCTGTTCCGCAAATGATATCAGGCGGCCCTGACGGAAGGCCGACCGGCAGGGGAAACCGGCTTGCCGGCTGCCGTACCGGCTTTGCAGGCAAGGGGCCGGGATGTATCGAATCAATCAAAAAGCTGCCGCACGCCCAAAAGCGTGCGGCAGCTTTTATGTAGCAAAAATAAATTTTCAACCGGCAAGCCCGGCGCCGCCGGCAATTCCCGAAAGGCCGAAATGCGGTATGGGGACCTGGCCGTCGGCGGAAAGGTGGTTGCCATAAAGGTCGTTCAGGATGTCCAAAAAACTTTGGGTGGCGAAAGACAGATATCCCGTATCCAGATAGGCAGTGCCGATGCTCCAGATGACGTCCTGTTCGGGCTCGAGATAATAGCAGTTGGTTTTGAGCTGGTCGATATCCCGCAGCAGATAACATTCCGGCACCAGCGCAATGCCGGTACCGGCAGCGACCAGCCGCTGGATGGTTTCAATATTTTTTGAATAAAGGGCGATGCGCGGCGTGATGCCTGCGCGGGAAAAAATTTCCTCGGAAACCTTGCGCAGCCGGTGGCCCTGGTTGCCGATGCAGAAGGGATGCCCTTCCGCATTGCGCAGGTCAAAATATTTGCGGCGGCTGCCGTCCTGCGGGTCGCGGGCAAATTGGTTGAGCGGGTCGTTCTGAGGGACCAGCAGTACGATCCGGCTGGTGAAGAAAGAGCGGGAATATAATCCCGGTGTTTCTACCGGCAGCGGGATGAGGGCCAGGTCGATCAGCCCGTTCAGGATTCGGTTCTCCAGGTCAAAGGAATTGGATTCATATAATTGCAGGGTGATGTTGGGATAACGCCGTTGGAAAATGGTGACCGCCGGGGGGACAAAGACGGCGCCCAAATGGTACGGCATGCCGACGGAAAGACGGCCGCTTTGCAGGTGGGCAAGATCCTGGATACTGTTTTCCAGGTCACGGATAGACTTTAAGATCCGGCTGCCTGTTTCGACAAACAGCTCGCCCTCCTGTGTAAGTTGTAGACGGTTTTTAACACGGTAAAATAAGGGGGCCCGGACTTCTGCTTCGATTTTTTTTACAGCTTGGCTCAGGGATGGCTGGGCAATATAGAGTTTTTGCGCGGCGCGGGTGATCGTGCCTTCCTCTGCGATGGTCAGGATGTATTCAATCTCTCGCAGGCCTATATTCACAGTACAATCTCCTTCTCTAATAACACAAATTTTTGACAAAAAGTCCCTTTACTATTAAGAATACATTTTTTTTGGGAATAGTCAACCGTTTTCGCAGAAATAATAGGTTTTTCCTATGCCTACCGAAAGAATTATGTATTAGACGGATG
>CALXGW010000094.1 GCA_944387965.1 uncultured Anaerotruncus sp.
CTGCAAGCCGGTCCCCCGGCCGCTTCTGCCCCTATGATACCATAGCTGCGGCCGATTGGCAACCACCCAAACTCACAGGGCGACCTGCTGGCAGGCGCCCAACCGTTTTGCTTCCTCCAGCGCGTGGGTCACAAAGATCACCGTTTTCCCCCTAGTACGTCGGATGGTATCCTCCATCACCAGCCCTTTGGTTTCGCTGTCCAGCCCCTTAAACGGCTCGTCAAGCAGCAGCAGGTCGTATTCGGCCAGCAACGCCCGCAAAATCGCCACCCGTCGGCGCATCCCGCCGGAAAATTCCCGCACCGGCTGGTCGGCGCATCCCACCAGCCCTACCTCCTGCATCGCTTTAACAATCTCACTGCGCTGCCTGTCGGGTGAAACCAGGCGGATGTTGGCCGGCGCGCTCAGATTGTCGCAAAGCCGGCTTTCTTGGAACACCACACTGACCCGCTGCCCCGAAATCCCTTCAATGCTGCCGCTGTCCGGTGTTTCCAGTCCCATCAGCAGGCGCAGCAGGGTGGTTTTACCCTTGCCGGAAGGACCGGTGATGCAGCTGACCTTCCCGGCTGGGAATACAGCGGAAAAATGGGTGAGCACCGGGTGTTCCCCATAGGATTTGCAAATGTCCCGCAGGATGATATCCCCCATCCGCTCACATCCTTTCCAACCGTTTGGCGCCCCAATCCAGCCCGGCTAACACCAGCCGTTCAAACGCAAGGCTCAGCAGGATGATCGTCAGCGTCCAGGCGAACAGATCGGGCGTATTCAGGTAAATTTTTGCATTATATAACATTTCGCCGATCGACCCCTGCGGGATGCCGATCACCTCGGCGGCCACCCCGGCTTTCCAGCAAAGCCCGAGCGCGACCGAGCAGGCGGCCCGGAAATAGGGCAGCGCCTGCGAAAGGTAGATATACCGCGCCGCCCGCCCGGCAGGGACGCGGAACACCCGCGCCATCTCCAGCAGTTTTTGGTCGGTCGCGCGGATGCCGTCGCGCACATTGGTATAGATGACCGGCAGCACCATCAAAAAGCTGATGTATACCGACAGGTTCCGGGAAGAAATCCAGATCAGCAACAGGATGATAAAAGAGGCGACCGGCGTTGTTTTGATCGCCAGCATCAGCGGCGACAGCAGTTCCTCCACCCGGATGAACCGCACCGCCAAAGCAGCCAGCAGGACCCCCAGTATGGCAGCCGCAAGGAAACCGGCGGCCACCCGCAGCAGCGAAAAACCCACCGACTGCCAGAATGGCGCAGTGATCGCCAGTTCCAGCAGCCGGCGCACCGCCAGCACCGGCGATACCAGCAGGATTTTCTGCCCAAGCGCCATACTTCCCGCCTGCCAGACACACAGCCAGAACACCGCCGCCCAAATCCGGATTTTTTCCTTCCCTTTCATCCAGATCAACCCGCGTAATAGAAAGCGTCTTCCGGCATTGCCCCGCCGACAGAGGCCGGGTTCTGCTCAAACAAAACCTGCAGGTAGCCGGAAAGTTTTTCTTTCATTTCTTCCCCTTCAATGCAGACGATGTTGCAGGCCGGGAGCGCCTTGACCGCCACGTCAGCGGTTACGATCCCATATTCCCCAACCAGGTTGGCCGCGTCTTCGGTGTTTGCGTTCACATATTCAACCGATTCCCGGTAGTGTTCCAGGAAGGCTTTGACCGCTTCGGGATTCTCGTCCACAAATTCCTTGCGCGCCACCACAACGCCGGTCAGCAGGGCGGACGGTTCCTCCACCCCCTGCTGCAGCTTGTCCCATTCCTCGGTCAGGTCGAGCGCCACACGGATTTTATCGCTTTTGGTCTGCGCGGTCGTCACAAACGGCTGCGGCAGCATCGCAATCGCATTGTCCGCCGCCATCAGTGCGGTCAGGCATTCGGTGTGTTCGCTTTTCCATTCGATCGTGACGTCGGATGCCGGGTCAATCCCGTTTTCACGCAGGATATAATTGAGCGCATATTCCGGGGTCGCGCCTTTCCCGCTGGCATAAATGGTTTTCCCGCGCAGGTCTTCCACCGAAGACACGCTTTCCCCGCTTTCCACAATATAGATCACGCCGAGCGTATTGATCGCCAGCACCTCTACCTGTCCTTCGGTGTTGTTATAAAGCACCGAAGCCAGGTTGGCCGGCACCGCCGCGATATCCGTTTCCCCCTGCACCAGTTTCGGGGTCACTTCATCCACCGCTGCCGCAATGGTGAACTGGTAGTTGTTATCGCTCAATTCCCCTGCGTCCACCTCGCTCATCATCTTGACCATGCCCATCGCGGTCGGCCCTTTGAGCGCCATGATGTTGACGTCCACCGGTTCTGCGGCAGCTTCCTCCTGCGAAGACGCCGGGGTTTCCGGTTCGCTCGCAGCGGATTCCGGCTCGGAGGAAGACGCCGCCACGCTCGAGGTTTCAGACG
Organism: uncultured Anaerotruncus sp.; assembly: GCA_944387965.1. Classification (GTDB taxonomy): domain Bacteria; phylum Bacillota; class Clostridia; order Oscillospirales; family Ruminococcaceae; genus Anaerotruncus. The sequence continues at coordinate 2,415 of CALXGW010000094.1, forward strand.
GGGCTGCGGAGGAACCCGCATCGCTGCCGCAGCCGGCCAACGCCCCCGCAATCAGCAGAATCCCCATAAAAATAGATAATCCTTTTTTCATACAAAATCCCTTTCTTTCACAAACATACCCTCTGTCCCAAATCACAGCGAAAACAGCTGCCATGAATGGGCCCAACGTTTAGGATACCCCTATTTTACCGGATTTGCAAGCCCCTTTTGGGCCGCCCGCCGTGCGGCCTTTTTTTGGCAGGCCGCGGGAATACCCGTTTTCAGTTAGTAGCAACTAACAGCCCCTATTTTACCCCATCCCCATCCTCCCGTCAACCGGGCAGGTTTTTGGGGGGCTTTGCCGGCCAGTCCGCAAAAAAACTGCCGCCACAAAAGGGCGGCAGTCGGGATGGCTGTATTTCAGCGGTAAAGGACGGCTTTGGGGTCGTAAAACCCGCGCGCATCGGGTGTTTCAGCCGGCACGCCTACGGTGATGAGCGCAAGCGGCACGCTTTGGACGTCCAGAATCTGCTGGAATTGGCGCACCCGGTCCTGATTCGGGTAGATCCCGCACCAACAGGTGCCGTAACCGAGGTCGAGCGCCTGCAACAAAATGTTTTCTACCGCAGCGCCGCAATCCTGCGGCCAGAATTCGGCGGAAAGGTGGTTATGTTTTTCCGGCAGCCCGCACACCACGATCCCGATGGACGCTCCCAACAGGTGTTTGGCAAACGGATGGGCCCCAACAAGCGCCTGCTTGCACGCCGCGTCCTTTACCACCACAAATTCCCACGGGCGCATATTGCAGGCGCTCGGGGCCATCATGGCTGCTTCCAGCATGGTTTGGATATCGGCGTCGGGGATTTCTGCCCCGGCGGCATATTTGCGGATGCTCCTTCTCGCACGGATGGCTTCTGTGATATTCATTCGGTCATACCCCTTTCCTCCCGCCAGCCCGGCAGGGATGGTTTTTCTTTTATTTTACCGCTTTTTTGCCTGCCAGTGCAAGCGGCTTTTATGTTTTTGCGGGCAAATCCGCCTGCGATTGCCGCAGGACGGCCGTATGCCCTCCGCCTGCTTTCTTGCTTGACAGGCCCCGTTTCTTACGGCATAATAAATGTAAAACCGGCGCAGATAGGGGTGCTTTCGAGTGAAACAGTGTATGGATGCGGAAAACCTGCATCGCAGGCTGAAAAAAATCATTGGGCAGGTGCAGGCGATCGACCGCATGGTGGATGAAGATATCCCCTGCGAGGATATCCTTTCCCAGATCAATGCCGCCAAATCCGCCCTGCACCGTGTAGGCCAGGTGGTCCTGGAAGGGCATATCAAGCATTGTGTGCGCGACGGGATCGAGCATGGTGATGCCGACAAAACGATCGAAAACTTTACCAAAGCGGTGGAGCGGTTCGCCAATATGGATTGAGCCATCCCGGTTTTACAGACGCTTTCCCCTGCAAAGCCTTTCCTTCGGAAGGGTTTTGCAGGGTTTTTTATTTGTATATCCCGTACAGGACGCTCAAAACAAATTTTGCAGGGTTTGGCTTTACCCTCTTGACTTTATACCCATGGGGGTATATTATACTGATACATATATGGGTATGCAGGAGGGCGTATTATGCAGAAACTGGAACGGTTTTTGGAATGGGGAGGCGTCAAAAGGGAGGTTGCCTGCCTGATTTTATCAGCCATTGCGCTGGTCATCAGCTTTTTTGAGCTGGCGCCGCTGCCATTTGACCCCGCCTGGGCCGCGATCATGCTGTGCGGGCTGCCGATCATTTTGGAAGCGGTCATCGGGCTGGTGACGGCATTCGATATCAAGGCGGACGTCCTGGTTTCGATTGCATTGATTGCATCGGTGATGATTGGCGAAGATTTTGCCGCCGGGGAAGTGGCCTTCATCATGCAGCTGGGCGCGCTGTTGGAAGATCTGACCGTCGCAAAAGCGCGCGCAGGCATTGAAAAGCTGGTCCGGCTGACCCCGCGCACCGCCCGGCTTTTGCGGGATGGGGCGGAGCAGGTTATCCCCGCTGAACAGGTGCAGGTGAACGACCTGCTGCGGGTGCTGCCGGGCGAAACCGTACCGGCGGACGGGTTTATCACCAGCGGGCAAACTTCCATCGACCAGTCGGTCATGACCGGGGAGTCGATGCCAGTGGACAAAGCGGTGGGCGACGAGGTAAAAAGCGGTACCGTCAACCAGTTCGGCGCGTTTGAGATGCGGGTCGCCAAAGCCGGGGAGGACAGCTCCTTGCAGCGGATGATTCGGCTGGTGCAGTCGGCCGATGCAGGCAAAGCCAAAATCGTCGGGATTGCCGACCGCTGGGCAACCTGGATTGTGGTGATCGCCCTGACAGCCGCCGTCCTGACCGGCCTGATTACCCAGGAGGTCATCCGCGGGGTCACCATCCTGGTTGTTTTCTGTCCCTGCGCCCTGGTGCTTGCGACCCCGACCGCGATTATGGCCGCCATTGGGAATGTCACCCGGTACGGTGTGCTGGTGCGCGAAGGGGATGCGCTGGAACGGCTTGCACAGGTGAAAAAGATCACCCTCGATAAGACTGGCACCCTCACCTATGGGAAACCGGAAGTGGTCGCGGTAAAAAGCAGCCTGCCGGAATTTTCAGCGGACGATTTTTATACGCTGGCGGCCCGCACCGAACGGATGAGCGAACACCCGCTCGGCAAAGCGGTCGTCGCCAGCTGGCAAAAAGCCTTTTCTGGGGAAGTTGCGCCGCCCGAACAGTTCCGGATGCTGCCGGGGCGCGGGGTCTGCGCAACGGTGGAAGGGCGGCAGGTGTTGGCGGGCAATGCCGAACTCATGCAGGAGCAGGGCGTCCGGGCATATGAACAGGATACTGCCCGGGAATACCGCTTGCAGGGCTGCACGGTCATTTATCTGGCGGTGGATGGGATTTTTGCCGGGTTCATCGCCCTTGCGGATATGCTGCGTGACAGCGCTGCCGATACGGTACGCCGGTTGAAGGGGCTGGGCGTTGAACCGGTGCTGCTGACCGGCGATCATGCTGAAGCGGCTGAACGGATCGCGGCCAGTACCGGGATTGCTGACCTGCGGGCGGATTGCCTGCCGGAAGATAAGCTGGCGGCGATTGACAGCTTCCAGAAACAGGGGCTGCCGGTCTGTATGGTGGGGGACGGCATCAATGACGCCCCTTCCTTGAAAAAAGCCGACGTCGGCATTGCAATGGGCGGCATCGGCAGCGATATTGCAGTGGATGCGGCGGATATTGCGCTGGTGCGGGATGATATCGCTGTGCTGCCCCATCTGTTCGCCCTGGCAAAACGGATGATCCGGACGATCAAGGCCAATATGGCCTTTTCGATGGCGCTGAATTTTATCGCCATTCTGCTTGCGATGACCGGGATTTTAAATCCGGTGGTGGGTGCGCTCGTACATAATTCCGGTTCAGTCATCGTAATTATCAACTCGGCCCTGCTGCTCCGGTGGAAAAGCCGCGCCTGACCGGCCCGATCCCGGCTTTGTTGGCCAAATGGTACGCCTGCCCGGTTTTGGGCAGGCGTATTTTGGGATTTGCATGTATTGTGTCGGGGAAATGCGCTTTTTCGCTTGACCCGGCTGCAAAAGGCGGATATAATGAAAACTTAGAAGACAAAACCGGAAGGATGGTTTGATTGAATAACAGCGAAAAAACAATGGAAAAAATTGTGAACCTCTGCAAAAACCGCGGGTTTGTTTATGCCGGTTCGGAAATTTACGGCGGCCTTTCCAATACCTGGGATTACGGCCCGCTCGGCGTCGAATTCAAAAACAATGTCAAACGCGCCTGGTGGAAAAAATTCGTGCAGGAATCCCCGTATAATGTCGGGCTGGATTCTGCAATCCTGATGAACCCGCAGGTGTGGGTGGCGTCCGGGCATGTGGGCGGCTTCTCCGACCCGCTGATGGACTGCAAGGACTGCAAAACCCGCCACCGTGCGGACAAGCTGATCGAAGACGCCACCGGCCAGCCGGCAGACGGCTGGAGCAACGAGCAGATGATGGCCTTTATCAAAGAGCATCACATCAAATGCCCCGACTGCGGCAGTGAGAACTTCACCGATATCCGCAAATTCAACCTGATGTTCAAGACCTTCCAGGGGGTCACCGAGGACGCCAAGAATGAAATTTACCTGCGTCCGGAAACCGCCCAGGGGATCTTTGTCAATTTCCAGAATGTACAGCGCACCGCCCGCAAAAAGATCCCGTTCGGCGTCGCGCAGGTGGGCAAATCCTTCCGCAACGAGATCACCCCCGGCAACTTCACCTTCCGTACCCGTGAATTTGAGCAGATGGAGCTGGAATTCTTCTGCAAACCGGATACCGACCTGGAATGGTTCCAGTATTGGCGCAGCTTCTGCGAAAACTGGCTGCTTTCGCTCGGGATGCATAAGGACTGCATGCGGCTGCGTGACCATGCGAAGGAGGAACTTTCCTTCTATTCGAAAGCGACCACCGATATCGAGTTCCTGTTCCCGTTCGGCTGGGGCGAACTTTGGGGGATCGCCGACCGCACCAACTACGACCTGTCCCGCCACAGCGAGGTTTCCGGCAAGACGCTCGATTATTTCGATCAGGAAGCCAATGAGCACTATATCCCATATGTCGTCGAGCCTTCCCTGGGCGCCGACCGTGTGGCCCTCGCATTTTTGTGCGACGCATATGACGAAGAGGTCGTCAGCGTGGACGATAAGGGCAAGGAGGACGTTCGTGTCGTCCTGCGCCTGCATCCGGCGCTCGCCCCGTTCAAGGCGTGCGTGCTGCCGCTTTCCAAAAAGCTGGGCGAAGGGGCCGGCAAGGTCTATTCGATGCTGGCTAAAGAGTTTATGGTCGATTATGACGACGCCGGCTCGATCGGCAAACGGTACCGCCGGCAGGATGAGATCGGTACGCCGGTCTGCGTCACCTATGATTTTGAGAGCGAAACCGACGGCTGCGTGACCGTGCGCGACCGCGATACGATGGCTCAGGAGCGTATCAAGATCGAGGACCTGGCCGCTTATATCCGCGCGAAAATGGAATTTTGACTGCATAAAACAGAAAATCTGTTTGAACAAGGCCCGGGCAGGAAGTTGCTGCCTGGGCTTCTTTTTTGTGTTTAGCCGCGTGCTGTGTTTGTAACAAAAAGTTCAAAGTTTTTTGACATTTATAAACAATTTCACAGTTGACAATTCATTTAAAATCCATATAATAGTAAGCATGCTTACATTATTGGGAGGGATTTTGAATGGGAGATACCCCTTCGATCGGATTTACCATCCGGCGGCTTTCCAACCTGC
>CALXGW010000095.1 GCA_944387965.1 uncultured Anaerotruncus sp.
ATGATCGGGATGCCGAATGCGCAGGTTTTGCCGGTGCCGGTGGGGGCTTTGGCGATGATCTCATGCCCTTCGAGCATCACCGGGATGGCTTTTTCCTGGATTTCAGTCATTTCCGAAAAGCCCATCCGGTCGACGGCTTTTAAAATGTCTTCGGAAAGGGGTAGGTCGTGATAATTTGCCATGCTGTTTGCTCCTTCATCTTCACATACATCATATATTATATCATAGCTGTATACAAAGGTAAAGGGAAAAGATACCGTTTGACGCCGCCTGCCGGGAAAGAAAAAACGTGCAATCCGTTTGGAAAAGTGGTATCATATGTGCAGCGCACATATGATACCCAATTTATGGCCAGGGCGCTGCGCTGCACATTGTGTGCGTCGCCCCAATGGCTAATGATGCCATTTGCTGCGCGCATGGTATCATAACGTTGGTTGGGGCTGGCCGCATCATGGGCAGCCTGGGAAAACAGATTGCAAGATATGGGGGGAATGGTCATGGATTCAGCAGAGATCCTTTGTATCGGGACGGAAATCCTGCTCGGGAATATCGTCAACACCAATTCGCAGGTGATTTCGCGGGGATTGGCGGATATCGGGATCAATATGTACCATCACACAGTGGTGGGGGATAACCCGCAGCGGCTGAAAGAAGCCCTGGAAATCGCCTTTTCACGCAATAATATCGTCATCACGACCGGCGGGCTGGGGCCAACCTATGACGATCTGACCAAGGAAACGATTGCGGATTATTTCGGCCTGCCGCTGGAAATGCATGAACCTTCCAGGCAGGCGATCATCGAACATTTTGAACGGCTGCGTGCCAGCGGGCGCCGGCATGCGCCGATGACCGAAAACAACCTCAAACAGGCGATGATGCCGAAAGGGTGCTTGGTGATGCCCAACCATAACGGCACTGCGCCGGGCGCGATCATTGAAGGGAAGGGCAAAATCGCCATCATGATGCCCGGCCCGCCGCGCGAGATGGGGCCGATGTTCCAAAACCAGGTGATGCCGTACCTGCTCAAACGGTCGGGGCAGGTGATGCGTTCCCACTGCATCCATTTCTTCGGGATCGGCGAAAGCCAGCTGGAAAGCGAACTGCGGGAAGAAATGCAGGCGATGGAAAACCCGACCCTGGCCCCTTATGCCAAGGATGGGGAGGTCATGCTGCGCGCGACCGCATTGGCAAAAACCCCGGAAGAGGCTGAAACGATGCTCGCGCCGGTGCTGCAGGAGCTGCAGGAGAAATACCCGAAGCTGATTTACGGGGTGGACGTCAACGACCTGCAGACGGCAGCCGTCCGGGCGCTGCGGGAAAAAGGGCTGACGGTAGCCACCGCTGAAAGCTGCACCGGCGGGTACCTGTCCAAACGGATCACCGAGGTAGCGGGCAGTTCGGAGGTATTCGGCTGCGGCATCACCAGTTATGCCAATGAGGTCAAGGAAAAACTGCTGGGCGTTTCGCACCGGACGCTGGAAACTGTGGGCGCAGTATCAGAGGAAACCGCCCTCCAGATGGCCGAAGGGGTACGCCGGGTTTCCGGCGCAGATATCGGGCTTTCGACCACCGGGATTGCCGGACCGGGCGGCGGGAGCGAAGAAAAGCCGGTGGGGCTGGTATATGTGGGCGTTTCCAGCGCATGGCACAGCCAGGTGTTGGAACTGCACCTGGCCCGCGGATATGATAACGAGCGGGAACTGATCCGCTATCTGGCGGCTTCCCATGCGCTGCGCCTGCTGCTGCGCACGATCGGGATGAAACCGGATGCCTGAGCTGCTTTGCCATACCATACCGCCGGTCTATGACAGCCGTTCACGGGTTTTGCTGCTGGGGTCCTTCCCCTCCCCAAAATCCCGTGAAACCGGGTTCTATTACGGCAACCCCCAGAACCGGTTCTGGAAGGTGATGGCCTGCCTGCTTGGGGAGCCGTTCCCGGAAGGGATACCCGCGCGAAAGCAGCTGCTGCTCTCCCATGGGATCGCCCTGTGGGACGTGCTGGCCAGCTGCGAAATCGTGGGCGCATCCGACGCTTCCATCCGGAACCCGGCCTCAAACGATCTGGGGTGCATTTTCCGAGAGGCACAAATCCGTGCGGTATTCGCGACTGGCCAGAAAGCCGCCGCACTTTACAGGCGGTATTCGCAGCCGGTGTTCCTGCGGGAGATCACTGCGCTGCCGTCCACCAGCCCGGCAAACGCCGCCAAGTCGTTGGAAGCGCTTTGTGAAGCTTACCGCACAATCCTGCCGTATTTGCAGGGATAATGTACAGCCGGGTGGAAACGCCCGGGGCACAGGAAGAAAAAATGTACAGGAACGGAAACGCCCGGGCTGTTTACAGCCCGGGCGTTCCTGATATAGTGTGTGGAAGAGAGAAGTAAGCAACAGGGAATGATCTTTGATAATATCTTAACATATTTTATGCGGGGCTGCAATAGCTGGATGCAAAATTTTACATTTTTTGGGAAATTTTACTTTTGCAATTGGTTTTGGTATAATAAAGCCACACACAGCGGCGCCAAATCCGGCAAGCGGGCCGGGAAGCTGCCGCCGTCCCCCAAAAAAGCGGGGCAGTTGGAAGGGAGGCCAAATCAGATGCAGGACAGCCGTGGATTGGAGCAGTTGCAGGCATGGATCGAGAAAAGCGGGCATACGGTATTTTTTGGCGGCGCGGGGGTTTCAACCGAGAGCGGCATCCCCGACGTCCGCAGTGTGGATGGGTTATACAACCCGGCCTACCGATATCCGCCGGCCACGATCATCAGCCCTCACTTTTTCCTGGAAAACCCGGAGGAATTTTACCGGTTTTACCGGGACAAGATGCTCTGGCTGGACGCCAAGCCGAATGCGGCGCATCTGAAGCTGGCGGAATTGGAACGGGCCGGCAAGCTGTCGGCTGTGGTGACCCAGAATATCGACGGGCTGCATCAGCTGGCAGGCAGCAAAAAGGTTTTGGAACTGCATGGTTCGGTATACCGCAATTACTGCATGCGGTGCGGCAAAAAATATGACGTGCAGTTCATTGCCGGGTCGGACGGCCTGCCGCGCTGTACCTGCGGGGGGTTGGTGCGCCCGGACGTGGTGCTTTATGAAGAAAGCCTGGATCAGCAGGTGATCGAGGAATCGGTGAAGGAGATCAGCCAGGCCCAGCTGCTGATCATCGGCGGCACTTCGCTTGCCGTTTATCCGGCCGCCGGGCTGATCCAATACTGTAAAGGCCGGATTGTGGTCATCAACCGCGACCCCACCCCGCTGGACCGGCGGGCCGACCTGCTGCTGCAGGGAAATATTGGGGAGATCCTGGGGCAGATACGGGTTTAAGCTGGATTTTTATTCATGGATTGTCCATCTTTCGTGCCGGGAATTTGTTATAATAAGTGAAGGGTAACCAGCGCGGCTGTTTGCGGCCGCCAAGAGGTGGCATGGCGCGATGGATACCGCGGTATATTTGGTTTTAAGTCCGACGGTCAACGATACACGGATGGGGTTCCCCCATACCGGGAGCGGTTCGCTCCATAAAGGAGGTTTATCCGGATGAAAAAATTTGCGTTTTTATTGGCGGCGGTCCTGCTGCTGAACGGCTGCCAGCCGTCGACGCCGGCAAACGCATCTTCAGGGCCGGCATCTTCTGAGCCGGAAGTTTCTTCTTCCCAGGCTGCTTCCGCAGCAGAAGATGCAAGCAGCGCCGAGGAGCCGCAGAGCGCGTCTTCTTCCATTGCGGCAGATGCGCCGAAGCCTGAAGCTCCCCCGCAGACGACCCCGGGCGCGATCGACCTGCCGGATCAGGTTGCCGCTTCGAGCGCCGGGTATGAGGTAAAGCTGCTGACACCGGCGCAGTATGATTCCAGCATCGAACCGCAGCGGGGCGGTTACCGCGGCTTTTTAAACATGGATTATTTCCTGCTGGGGGAAGGCGGCAAATATGCGGTGGCAAATGCCAACGGCAAGATCGTAACCGATTTTGTGTATGACCATAACGACGCCTGGTTTGCCCAGGAAGGGGTCATTTCCATCTCAAAAGACGGCAAATACGGCATCCTGGATGCGAAGGACGGTTCGGAGATCCTTCCGTTTGCGTATGATTTTGCAGCCCCGCTGATCCGCAGCCAGCTGCTGCAAGCGCGGAATGGGGACGATGCGCAGGTTTTTGACCGCGCGGGGAATGTCATCTTTGAACTGGAACGCGGGGATCAGATTTATGCGATGGGGGATTACCTGGTGATCCACCAGGACGGCATGCTGAAATTTTACCGCAAAGATACCTATGAGCCGGTGGATAATTTTTCCTGCGAGGAATTCAGCCTGGTCAAATATCAGAATGAATTTTTGATCGCTTACATGACCACCGGCGCCTGGGGGCTGTGTGCCGAAGACGGGACCATCCTGCGGGAACCAAGTTTTGATGAGATCGGGTATTTTGTGGGGGATTATGCGCCGTTTACCCAAAACGGGAAAAAAGGCGTGCTCAATTACAAAGGGGAGGTCGTGCTGAAGGCCGAATGGGACGACCTGGTCGTGTATGAGCGCAGCATCAGCGTCTGCCGCGGCGATAAATGGGGCGCGATCATCGATGTGGAGAGCAAAAAGCTGGCGATCGAACCGATGTATGATTATATCTGCGGGTTCAGCGCGGATGGGAAGGCCAGCTATGAGCGCAAAAACCTGTATGGGATCATTGATAAGGAAGGCAATGAACTGATCC
>CALXGW010000096.1 GCA_944387965.1 uncultured Anaerotruncus sp.
GTCGAAGGTATCCACCGACACCCGGTTTTTACTGAGCGTTTCAAAGGTCAGCGGGCTGACGAATTCACATGCGTTTTTTGTCATGATGACATGTACGTCCGCCCCTGTCTTTCCCAGGCTGCTGGCAAGCTGCGCAGCCTTGTACGCCGCAATCCCGCCGCTCACCCCAAGCACGACTGTTTTCCCTTCAAACATCCGTCATCCGCCCCTTTTTTACTGAAAATCAAAAACTGTAGGGTAAAGCCTGCCGATTTTTCCGGGGCTTTCCCTACAGCCTACAGCCCTTCCAACCGGGCTGACCTGATTAAACCAGATGGTCCCGCACTTCCTGGCGCACCTTACCCATGCGTACCCTGCCGCTTGCAAAATCCTCCACCGACTGTTTGACCGGCTTTTCATCCAGCAGGGAAACCGACCCTTCTTCATCCTCTTTGGCAAGTTCACGCGCATGCTTTGCGACCGCCACAACAAACGCGTAACAATTCTCCCCGGGCTTAAGCATCGAAGCCATCGAAGGTCTGAGCATATTCATAAAAAGATCTCCTTTCCATTTTGACCGCTTTTATTGGATTGACCTGTGTAAAACCGGGCCCCGGCGCTTCATACCGACGGCATGCCGCCCAACTGCCGCACCGTTTCCTGCAGGCGCCTGGCCTCGCATTTTGCCGCGATGACCACCGCCTCCAGCTTTTTCCCTGCGGCTTCCAGATCGTCGTTTACGATGATATAATCATATTTTTCCGCCATGTGTATCTCATCCTGCGCCGCTGCCAGCCGCCGTCCCACCACTTCCGGCGGTTCGGTCCCCCTGCCGGTCAGCCGCTTTTTGAGCACCTCCCAGGACGGCGGCATCACAAAGATAAATACCGCTTCCGGGAAGGTCTGCTTGATCTTCATCGCGCCCTGCACTTCAATCTCCAGGAAAACGTCCTTTCCCTGGGCGATCTTTTCCTCCACCATCCGGCGGGGCGTCCCATAATAATTCCCGCTGTACTGGGCATATTCCAAAAGCCCGCCCTGCCCGATTTCCTCGTCAAAGCGCTGTTTGGAAACGAAATAATATTCCACCCCGTCCCGTTCCCCGGGCCGTGGGCTGCGGGTGGTCATCGACACCGAAAGCGCTGCCTCCGGATGGGCCTGCAGGTAGGGCAGCAGCAGCGTCCCCTTCCCGACGCCCGAAGGCCCTGAATATACGATCAGGGTACCCTTACTCATCGTCCTCCACCTCGTCGTCATCATCGTCGTCCACCAGCCGGTTGGCCACCGTTTCCGGCTGCACCGCCGACAGGATCACATGGTCCGAATCGGTGATGATAACCGCCCTGGTGCGCCGCCCATAAGTCGCGTCGACCAGGCTCCCCCGGTCGCGCGCATCCTGGATGATCCGCTTGATCGGGGCCGATTCCGGGCTGACAATCGCGATCAGCCGGTTTGCGCATACCATATTTCCAAAACCAATATTGATCAGTTTCATCCCACCGCTGCTCCTTTATTCAATATTCTGTATCTGTTCCCGGATTTTTTCCAGTTCGCTCTTCATGTTTACCACGACCTGCGCAATCTGTACATCCTGCGCTTTGCTGCCGATCGTATTCATCTCCCGGTTCATCTCCTGCACCAGGAAATCCAGCTTCCGCCCGACCGGCCCATCCATCCGCAAAATCTCTTTAAACTGCCCGATATGGCTGCGCAGACGCACCGTTTCCTCCGCCACTGCAATGCGGTCGGCGAAAATGGCTGCCTCAGTGATGATGCGGGCCTCGTCCAGCTGGCGGTCGGCCAGCACCTCCTGGATTTTGGCGGTCAGCCGTTCCCGGTAGGCCGCTTCGGTCTGCGGGGACTGCGCTTCCACAACCTCCACCATCTGCGCGATGCTTTCCAGCCGTCCCTGCAGGTCGCTGCACAGCTGCTCGCCTTCCCGCTGGCGCATGGCGACAAAATTCCCAATCGCATCGTCCAAAACGGTTTTCACCGCCGCCCAGACGGCATCCTCATCCTCCGGCGCGCGGCGCACGGTGAAAATATCGGAAAACTGCGCCAAATGGCTCAGGCGCAGATCGTCCTCCAGGCCAAATTCCTGCGCCAGATCCCTCAGCGCGCCGACATAAGCCCCGGCCAGCTCCCGGTTTACTTCCACCAGCGTGCTGCCGGTATCCACGCTCAACACCGTGACCCCGGCGTCCACCTTTCCGCGGGAAACCCATTTCTGGACCTCGCCCTTTACCTTTTCCTCCAGATATCCATAACTGCGTGGGATTCTGCTGGAAAACTCAAAAAATCGGTGGTTGACCGCCTTGATCTCCACTGTGATCTCCCTGCCGTCTATCTGTGCCTGTGCGCGCCCGTACCCGGTCATACTGCGGATCATCTGCACCGCTCCCCTTCTGCCCCGGCTGCCTATAGCCATGGCATTTTATCATCTTATTGTACCGTTATTTTTGTGTTTTGTCAATTTGCTCATGCGCCCCTGCCCCCCGATTCTATGAATAAATTTTCAACTTATTTAAAACTTTCCCGCACCGCGCCGTTATCCCCTCTGTCCGCCCGTTTTTGCCGGGAAAACCATTGACAATCCCGGCGCCCATGCTATACTTTTATTTAAGTAAACGCTTAAATAAAAGGAGGCTGCTTTTATGGATCAGCTGCCCGCCCTCAAGGCGGTCGCGGACAAGACCCGCCTGCAAATCCTCACCCTGCTGCTGGCCCATCACGACTGCGGCCGGGCCCTGGCGGCAAAGCTCGGCATCTCCCAGGCCGCCGTATCCCAGCATCTGAAGGTCCTGCGGGAGGCCGGGCTGCTCACCGGGGAAAAACGCGGCTATTTCATGCACTACCGCGTCCGGCGGGAAAAACTGCGGGAACTGGCCGCCCTGTTTGAAGCGCTCGCCCAGACCGGGACGGAAAACCATGCGGCGGGATGCCGGTGCGCTTGCCGGGGACACAAAAAAATGGGCCCTTCGGGCGGTGTGGGAGGTTAACCGATGAGAAAAAATATCCTTTGGGAGCTGGCCCTTGTTTTTATGAAGATCGGCCTGTTCACCTTTGGCGGCGGATATGCGATGATCGCCATGATGGAAGACCTGTGCGTAGAAAAAAAGCAATGGATCACCCACGACGAGATGATGGACGTCACTGTGATTGCGGAATCCACCCCGGGGCCGATCGCGATCAACTGCGCAACCTATGTCGGCTACCGGCAGGCCGGGCTGATTGGCTCGATCGTCACCACACTGGCCATCATAATGCCGTCCGCCTGCATCATTTTCCTGATCTCGATTTTTTTTGACCATTTTCTGGAGATCCAGCTGGTATCCCACGCTTTTAAAGCCATCAAGATCGCCGTCGGCATCTTAATTTTTGACGCGGGCGTGACTATGCTGCACAAAATGCCGAAAACCGTGCTGGCGCGTTCGGTCGCGGGCTGCGCGTTTGCCGCCATCTTCCTGAGCAACCTTTTTGCGTGGAACCTTTCCTCGGTCAGCCTGATGCTGATTGCGGCAGCCGTCAGCCTGGCGGTTTTCCTTGCAAAAAAACATATGGCGCCAAAGGCGGTGAAATAAGATGGCCCTGCTTGATCTGTTCTGGGGATTTTTACGGGTAGGGTGCTTTGCATTTGGCGGCGCTTACGGGGCTATCCCGCTGATCCGGGATATCGTGCTGTCCTACGGCTGGCTGACTGACGAATCGCTGGCATATATGATCGCCGTCAGCGAAAGTACCCCCGGCCCGATCATGCTCAACCTGGCGACCTATGTCGGCAGCAGCCAGGCTGGCGTTTTGGGGTCGGCAGTGGCGACCCTTTCGGTCGTGCTGCCCTCTTTCTTCGTGATTTTGCTGATTACGGCGGCACTGAAAAACCTGCTGAAAAACCAATATGTCCAGGCGGTTCTGCGCGGGCTGAAGCCCTGCATCATCGGCGTCATTCTTGCGACCGGCAGCCATATGATCCTGCAAAATGCCGCCCTGCTGCCGCAAGTATCCCCGGACCTGCGCGCCCTGGCCCTGACCATACTGCTGGCCGCTTGTTTCTGGCTGCCGCGCAGGCTGCTGCATAAAAAGCTTTCCCCCATCTCGTTGATCCTGCTCTCCGCCGCCTTCGGCATCCTGGCCTACGGCATATAGCCGTTCAGGCACATTAAGCAACCAAAAACGGCGCGGCCCAAAAGGCCGCGCCGTTTTCATATCCTATCTCCCGCTTGGGGGCTCAGACTGGATGTACCAGATTTTCTTTGTCGGCATGTTTGCCGTCCACGCCATACTTCTTGTTCTTACGGGATTCGAAGAACTTCGGCGCGACCTGCGGGAACATCGCCATTGTGAGGATATCTTCCTCCTGCTCATAATATTCCTGCGGGAATTCTGCGCGCAGTTTTTCGAGTTCGGGCGGGATCAGGTCGGCCGGACGGCAATCGATCGGTTCCTCGTCGCCCAAAATCTTTTTGCGGAATTCCGGATCGATCGGGGCAGGCGTACGGCCATATTCCCCTTTGACCAGGCCCTTGAATTCCTTGGTGACCATCTTGTAGCGTTCGCCCATAATGACGTTGAAGACCGCCTGGGTACCGACGATCTGGGAGGTCGGGGTAACCAGCGGCGGATAGCCGGAATCTTTGCGCACATTCGGCACTTCGCGCAGCACATCCTCGAACTGGTCTTCCTTACCCGCCTGTTTGAGCTGGGAAACCAGGTTGGACAGCATGCCGCCCGGCACCTGGTAGACCAGCGTGTTCGCGTCCACGCCCATGACCTTGGTGCTCAAGAGGCCGTTTGCCAGGTATTTTTCACGCAGCTTGGCAAAATGCGCGCGCACGACGTCCAGTTTCTTTAGATCCAGCCCGGTGTCGTACTCGGTGCCCTGCAGCGCGGCCACCATCGACTCGGTTGCCGGATGGGAGGTACCCAGCGCCAGCGGGGACATTGCGGTGTCGATGATATCCACCCCCGCTTCGATCGCTTTCATCTCCGCCATCGAAGCAAGGCCGGAAGTATAGTGGGTGTGCAGGTCGATCGGGATCTTGACCGCTTTTTTCAGCTCGCTCACCAGCTCATAAGCGGTATACGGGGTAATCAGCGCCGCCATATCCTTGATGCAGATCGAATCAGCCCCCGCATCCTCCAGCTGTTTGGCATAATTGACGAAATATTCGACGCTGTGTACCGGGCTCAGCGTATAGGAGATCGCCGCCTGCATATGCGCACCCGATTTTTTGGTGGCACGGATTGCGGTTTCCAGGTTGCGGATATCATTGAGCGCATCGAAGATACGGATGATATCAATCCCGTTATCCACCGATTTCTGTACAAAATATTCGACCGCGTCATCGGCATAATGCCGGTAGCCCAGCATATTCTGGCCGCGGAACAGCATCTGCAGCTTGGTTTTCGGCATGTTGCGGCGAATTACCCGCAGCCTCTCCCACGGATCCTCATCCAAAAAGCGGATGCATGCATCGAAGGTCGCGCCGCCCCAGCACTCGCAGGAATAGAACCCGACCTCGTCCATTGCCGGCAGGATCGGCAGCATATCCTCCAGGCTCATACGGGTCGCAATCAGCGACTGATGGGCGTCGCGCAGGATGGTTTCACAAATTTTTACCTTTTGCGCCATTTTTTATTCCTCCCCTTAACCGATGGAGATCAACAGATCATTCGAGTTCACCACGTCGCCCTTATTGACATGCACGCCTACAACCGTACCGCTGACCGGGCTGAAGATTTCATTCTCCATCTTCATAGCTTCCAACATAATCAGCAAATCATTCTCTTTCACCTGATCGCCTACGCTGACCTTGACGTCCAGGATATTGCCAGGCATCGGGGCCACGACTTTGGTGGCGTCGGCAGGCGCGGCAGCCGGGGCCGGAGCAGCGGCAGGCGCGGGTGCGGCAGCCGGAGCCGGGGCAGGCGCCGGGGCCGGAGCAGCAACAGGAGCCGGAGCGGCAGCAGGCGCAGCGCCGGCAGCCAATTCATCCACCTGTACGTCATAAGTTTTGCCATTTACCGTAATGCTATATCTTTTCATAATTATATGCCTCCTCGTATTTTCAAATCAAATATACGCAATCCAGCAATCAGGGATCAAAGCGGGATATTCCCATGTTTTTTCGGCAGGGTCGAAACACGTTTGCCCGCCAGCATATCCAGCGCGGTAATCAGCGCGCCCCTGGTTTCGGACGGGTCGACCACATCGTCGATATGCCCCTTGGCAGCTGCGGCAAGCGCACCGGCTTCAGTAGCGGCATATTCCGCTTCCACTGCCGCGCGGTCTTTTTCCGCAGTGATCTGCGCGCCCTTCATGAACGCGACCGCAGTCGCCGGGGAAAGCGCGCTGATAACGGCGTTCGGCCATGCAATCGCATAATCCGCGTTTGCGCCGCGGCCTGCCAATGCGATGTACGCCGAGCCGTATGCCTTGCCGGCGATCACAGCCACCTTCGGGGTGGTCGCTTCGGCATATACATGCGCCAGTTTGGCCACTTCACGCACGCCGCCTTTGAAGCAATGCCCCTGCGGGGCGGCAAATTTCTCACAATCCACAAAGGTCACGACCGGAATCTGGAAGGAATCGCAGACGGTCACAAACCGCGCGATCTTGGTGCAGCCCCCGGAGGTCAGCACGCCGTTTTCCGAAGCTGCCACGACCCCGATGGTCGAACCGGCCATCGTCGCCAGGCCCACTTTTGCAGAATCCGTGCAGAAGCCTTCCTGCAGTTCCAGCAGGCTCCCGTCGTCCACCGACGCGCGGATGGCTTCCCACAGGCTGCCGCCTGCATTGACAGCTGCGCCGGGCGCAGAAAAATCACAGATCGGAGGCGCCGAAAGGTTGTTGCAGGGCAGCATCGAGAGCAGCCGGCGGGCCGAAGCGATCGCGGAAGCCTCGTCCTTTTCGACCAGATGCGCGATCCCGGCTTTTGCACAAGCCGCGCCGTCGCTTGCATCCTCATCCCCCGCGTTCAGGAAAAATTCCGCCTGCTCGCTCATCACGACAAAATCCGCCGAAGCGGCCAGCATCGCTGCCGGGCCCGCGCAGACGCCCAGCACCAGCGACACCTGCGGCACTACGCCGGACAGGTTGTTGCTCCAGCAGAGCATCTCGCCGTAGGCAGCCATGGCGTCCAGCCCCTCGGCGACTGCCGCGCCGTTGCTGTCATAGATCCCGACGACCGGCGCGCCGGTCTTATATGCCAGGTCATACAGTTTCTTGATCTTCGAGCCGTGCGCCTGCCCCACCGCGCCGCTCTTTTCGGAAATGTCCTGCGAGAACGCATACACCGGGGCCCCCTCAATCAGCCCGCAGCCGGTCACGACCCCCGCGCCGTCACAGCCGGTCTTCACCAGCCCGCCGATCTCGGTAAAGGTTTCAGGATCGAACAGCGCAGCCAGCCGCTGGCGCGCAGCAGTATCTTTCAAAGCCTCTTTGCGTGCGTCAGCCAGTGACAGAACCTTGTCACTCATGTTTGTTTCCTCCTATCTGTATGTTAAAAATAAACAAGATACCCCTGATTTTGATATTTTTTCGCCAAACCAAACATCAAAAATCATACCAGTTTACAGTATACACGTTTTTTTGGAAAATAACAAGGGATTTTCTTCCGTTTTCTGATATTTTTTTAACACAACTTTGCCCATCCGCCGTCCATCCCTGCCAGTCCCCCGCCGCCCGGCGGGGCTGCCGCCCGAAGAAAAAAACAAAAAGGGCAGGCTGACGCCTGCCCCCGCACATTTGCTTTTCCCGGCTGCTTTTTTGCAGCCCTGAAGCGCCTTCCTTCCGCTGCGCATCCGCACCGGCTCATTGGCCGCAATGCTTCTTTGCAAAAAATGCCCCCAGTTCGAACCGTCCTACTTCCGGGTAACCGAACTTGGTCATCGACCGGCGCAGCTCCTGTGGGAGCGCCTTGTCCAGTTCGCCGTACTGGGCAGCCCCCTGGCGGTACAGCTGGGAAAATGCAGCCCGGCAGAGCCCATCCACCAGCCCGGTATCCGCTTTCCGGCCGGTATCCACCCCCAGCAGGCGCACATGCCCATCCGCAGAACAGCAAAATACCGCTGTCGCCAGCACCGCGTCCTTCTGGAACGCGCCATATGCGAAACACGCTTCGCCGTCCTGCCCGTAATTTTCACAGATCCGCCTGGAAAGGCGGGGGTCGGTGATCTTCCTGATTACAAACACGCTTATCCTTCCCCCTGCCCTTTCTTGGATACGGCATTGCGCAGCGCCGTCAGTTCGCTCGCCTTCAGTTCCCGCCATTGGCCCGGCTGGAGCATCCCCAATTTGAGCGGGCCGACCGCCACCCGTTTCAGCCGCGCTACCTCCAGCCCCACCGCTTCACACATCCGGCGGATCTGGCGGTTGCGCCCTTCCTGGATGGTCATCTGCAATACCACCCGGCCCTCCTGCTTTTCCAACACCAGCACGGTGGCCGGCAGGGTCATTTTCCCATCCAGCATCACCCCGGACGCCAACCGGGCCGCCTGTTCGTCATTGATATCCGGCCGCACCGTCACCCGGTAGGTCTTGCTGATATGGTTGGACGGGTGCATCACCAAATTGGCAAAATTCCCGTCGTTGGTCAACAGCAGCAGCCCTTCGCTGTTGCGGTCCAGCCGCCCCACCGGGTACAGCCGCGCCGGGATTTCGCTCACCAGGTCGGTCACGCACCGCCGCCCCATTTCATCCGACGTGGTCGTCACATATCCCCGCGGTTTATACAGCATGATGTAATAATGCTGGGTTTTCTTGCGGATATACACCCGCGCGCCGTCCACTGCAATGACGTCCCGCATCGGGTCGACCGCATGCCCGATCTTGGCCGGCCGCCCGTTGACCGTCACCCGGCCCTGCGCGACCGCTTCTTCCGCCTTCCTGCGGGACATGACCCCATTGTCCGAGAGTACCTTCTGAATCCTGACTGTCATATACGTTCCTTCCTTCCACAGCTCACGCCGTTGAACCGTCCTTTTTATTTCCCAGCCGGGCCCTTTGCAGGATATCCGGCTGCCAATCTAAAATAGCCCCAAAAACCGTTTGGGCGGATCCGGCCGCCTTTCGACCGTTTCCGCAGCGACCAGCGGCGTCTGCGCCAGCAGCACATCCCCACTGTAAACCTGTATCTCCCCCAGCGCCTGCCCTTTTTTAACCGGGGCAAACAGCAGCGGTGTTCCGATGATCCGCACTTGGGGCGTTTCCCCCGCCAGGACTGCCGCTTCCACGCTGCCGGCAGCCTTTGCCGAAACACCCGTCCTGACCCCGCCGGCCACCGGCAGGGTGATATCCTTCAGCGAACCGCTAAAATCCTGCATCTGCAGCGCTTCAAAATAGAAATCATATAATTTCCGGTGTTCATTCCAGTCGTCCGGGCAGTTGAGGGTCACACAAATGAGCTCCACCCCGTCCCGCCGCACACAGCTCACCAGGCACCTGCCCGCCGCATCGGTAAACCCGGTCTTGACCCCCACCGTCCCTGGATATTCCTGCAGCAGGCGGTTGTGGTTTTTGAGCCAGCGCGGATATGGCGGCTGCCCAAAGCTGACCTGCGCGCTGCTTTGCCCGCAGATCGCTGCAAAATCCGGGTTTTCCAGCGCATGCCGCGCCAGCAGCGCCATATCATAGGCGCTGGCATAATGTCCCGGGTCGTGCAGCCCGGACGGTGTGACAAAATGGCTGTCTGCCATCCCCAGTTGCTGCGCCCGTTCGTTCATCCGCTGCGCAAACCCTTCCAGCGAACCCGCAATCCGTACCGCCGCCGCATTGGCAGCGTCGTTCCCGGAGGGAAGCAGCATCCCGTACGCCAGCGCGCGCAGGGTAACTTCGTCCCCTTCCCGCAGCCCCATCGAGGAACCTTCCACCCGGATGGCCTGCGCATCCACCCGGAACCATTCATCCAGGTTTTCCTGCTCAAGTGTAAGCAGGGCGGTGAGGATTTTTGTCGTGGACGCCATCGGCAGCGGTTCATGCGCATTTTTTTCATACAGCACCCGCCCGCTGCCCGCATCCATCACGACCGCAGCCTTCGCCCCGCATTCCCATCCCGGCCGGGACGCTTCCGCCCCCATCGCCGGTACGCCGCCCGCCCACATGCAGGCAAACATAGCAAACAGGCCTGCCCAAAACGGCGCGGCCTTTCTATGCTTTCCCATTACCCGTCACCTTCCCCCAGCATCGCTTGGTTGGAATCCATCCGGGTAATATTTATGCAGATTGCTTCCCGCCGATGCTTACAGCGCGTCCGGGCCAGCTTTCTCCGTTTCCGGTTTCTTCTCTTTTTTAAAGAAGGCGTTGATCTTGTCCATCACTTCCGGCACCATCGCCACCACCCGGTCGGCGGTATTCTTCGGGTCGGAAATTTGCAGCAGGTCCACCTGCCCGTCCTTCACCACAAGGAAAGCGATCGGATGCACCGTCACGCCGCCGCCGGCGCCGCCGCCGAACGGTTCGTTCTGCTTGTTGGTGGGCAGGTCCGACCCGCCCGATGCAAACCCGAACGAAACCTTGGACACCGGGATGATGATCGTCCCATCCGGGGTGGTGATCGGTTCGCCGATCACTGTGTCCGCGCTCACCAGGGAGCGCAAATTTTTCATTGAACTTTCAAGCAGCCCGTCAATCGGGTGATTGGCCATAACTGTTCCCTCCAATTCGATATTACCCAACCGCCGTTTTTTGAGGTTCCTTCCTCCGGGGCGGCTGCTGCAGCGGTTGCTGCCGCTGTTGTTTGACGATATTCCATAAAAACTCTGCCAGCGCCGCTATCACAGACGCCAGCCGGATACCTGCCCTGCCGGAAAATTCCACCCAGCCTTCTTCGGCGGTAAAATCCGGCCGGACGCGCACCTGCGGGCGGCTGATCTGCAAAAAGTGTGCCAGCGTTGCATAGGCGCTATGCAGCGCCGCGTAAATTTCCCCATATGCAATCGCCGTCTGGGCGGCGTCCTCCCGCGCGACCGTCATCTCCAGCCGGATGCGGTCCAGCCGCAGGCTGCGCAGCAGCTTTGCAAGCGGCCCGGCTGCTGCCTGTGCCATCGTGGCCGCTTTCTGCACCTTTTCCAAAAAACTTTCCGGCGTTTCCTTTTTACCGCCGGCCGGTTCCTCCCGTTTGGCAGCGCGGCTTCCTTTTGCGCCGCCCTGTTTTTTGCGTGCAGCGCGGGCCTGGAATTTTTTTGCCCATTTCACGGCGTCCAGACGGATAAACAGCCAGGAAATTTTTACCTGCCATTCTTTTTTGCTGCATACCCGCGCCCAAATCCGCACCGGTGCGAACAACACCAGCAGCACCAGCGCCAGCAATATCCCCAAGACCCAACCCCAGACCGGCATGGGCGCCCTTCCTTTCCTGTTTATCCGTCCTGCGTTTGCAGCAATTCTTCAAATTCCACCTGCCCATCCTCCCGGGGCGGGAGTTCCTGCGGGACCGGCGGCAGCTCTTCCAGGCTTTCCAGCCCAAAACAGCGCAAAAAATCCGGCGTTGTCACATAAGCGATCGGATGCCCCGGCAAATCCATCCGCCCGGCCTCCTCAATCAGCTTCTTTTCCTGCAAGGAACCGATCACAGCGGTGCTGTCCACACCCCGCACCTGCTCGACGAATGCGCGGGTCACCGGCTGGTTATACGCCACCACCGACAACACCTCCAGCGCCGCCTGGGAAAGCGGGGCGCTGCGGCGTACCTCCAGCGCTTTCTGGATGATGGGGGCAAATTCTTCCCGGCTGCAAAGCTGGTAGCGTCCTTCCAGCTTTAAAACCGTAAACGGCATCCCCATCTGGTCAAGCTGCACCTGCAAAGCGTCCGCCGCCTCAGCCACCTGCGCTTCCCCAGCGCCTGCCGCCTGGGCGATACGCGCCCCTTCGATCGCATCCCCGCTGGCGAACAGGATCGCCAAAACCTGCTGCTGCAGCTTATCCATCAAATTCGCTCCCCTCCGCCGCGTCCAAAACCGCCCGGCCGCCCGACCGGTTGAAGACCACCTGGTCGCCGTCGACGGCGATCCGTTTGGATTTCACCAATTCCAACACCGCCAAAAAGGTCGCGACCAGCTCGCTGCGGTCGCTGCTGGCTTCAAACAGGCTCTGCCAACTGGCGCGCCCGTTCCGGTAAAGCGATTTGAGCACCCATACGATCCGGCTGCCGACCGAAACCACCCTGCGCGAAACAATCCCTGAAAACGCCTGCACCGGCGGCGGCAACCGGCGTTTGCCGCGTCCGCATGCTTCCCAGTAAGCCCGGGCCAGCAGGTTGGCGGAATGCGCCACATCATACGGCATGTCCGTTTCCAGTTTCATCTGCGGGCGCACAAATAAACTTTGCATCCGGTTTTGTTCCCCCAGCTGCATCGCCACCTGCCGGCACAGCTGGTATTCGATCAATTCCCCTTGCAGCTGCGCTTTGAGCTGTTCGCCCTCTTCCTCATGCCGCGGCAGCAGCATCACCGTTTTGATATAGACCAGCCTGGAAGCCATCTCCAGAAACGAACTGGCAACCTCGAGGTCCAGCCGCTGCATCTCGTCGAGATAGCCGGTATATTGCGTGAGCAGCTCGGAGATCTGGATATCGCAGATATCCATTTTATGCTTTTGGATCAAAAAAAGCAGCAGGTCCAGCGGCCCTTCAAATGTATCCGTTTTAAATAACAGCTTTTCCATGCTTATAAAACCAGGTTGGCCAACAGATAGACCCAGCCGGTCAAAAAGTCGAGCAGCCGGTACAGCAGGTTGGCCAGCAGCGTCAGCGGCACATCCAGGATCGGCGTAAACATCAATAACAGCAGCAGCCCTATAAAAATGTATTGACGGTATTGCGCGATCTTATACTCCCATTTGGCCGGGATGAAATATGCCAGGATGCTGTAGCCGTCCAGAGGCGGGATGGGCAGCAGGTTAAAGACCGCCAGCCCCACATTGATCGACACCATCATCGAAAGGATGGTCGCAATAATCCCCACCGGCACCGAAATGCTGGCATTCAGGAGGATCAGCAGCACATTCAGCACCTTTGCCACCGTCAGGATGATAAAGGCCAGCAGGATATTTGCCACCGGCCCGGCCAGCGAAGTCAGCGCCATACCGGCGCGCATGGAAATTTTACGGTTGAAATTGCGCGGGTTGACCGGCACCGGTTTGGCCCATCCAAACCCGGTGAACAACAGCAGCACCGTCCCCCAGATGTCCAGGTGGGCAAGCGGGTTCAGGTCGAGCCGGCCCTGGTAATAAGCCGTATCGTCCCCCAGTTTATGCGAAGCCCAGGCATGCGCGTATTCATGCACCGGCAGCGAAGTGAATACCACCAGCAGGCGTGCAAAAATCTGATAAAACTGTGTAATCCCCATATCCTTCTCCTGTCTTCATGCCGCCATAAAATGGCGGACACATTCCCATTATGTTTTAGAATAGTATTATTATATCGGCTCGCACCCCAAAATACAAGCCGATTACGCCGAATTCTCACTTTCTTCGGGATTTATTCAAAAAAATATAAAAAACCACTTGCATTTCCATCCTGCTTCTGATAAAATACTAATGTTGACCCCGAAAGGGCTTATTGATATCTACCACATGGAGGAGGTGCAGACACATGGCAAAATGCGATATCTGCGGTAAAGGTGTTACTTTCGGAATTAAGGTTTCTCACTCCCATCGCCGTTCCAACCGTGCTTGGAAGCCCAACGTCCAGCGTGTAAAGGCAATCGTCGACGGCTCTCCCCGCCACATCTACGCCTGCACCCGCTGCCTGCGTTCCGACAAAGTGCAGCGCGCCATCTGAATCATTTGACGCAGCGAGAACCTCTGCCATCCGGCAGAGGTTTTTTTGCATCCTGCGCACAAGTGGCTGCCGGCCGCGTGTCCTGCGCCGCCCAAACCGGCCAGGCATCAGCCTGCCGTCATTCCTCCCGCTCAAACACCAGGTCCATCTCCTCGATATGCCCGGTGCCGCGCTGCACCGCCGGGATGAACCCCACATACCGCCAGCCTTCCGACGCCCTGCGGGCAATGACCTCGCGGTATCCGTCGGTGCCGTATTTATTGCCGGAAAGCATCCCCCAGCCTGAAATGCCGCTGCTGACCCGCTCAAATTCATACCGGTACATTGATAAACCGTCCCCTTCCCTGAATATCCGCCCGGCCAGCCTGCCGGGCATTTTTCAATCTGCCGCTCCACAGAGCCCCCGGCATTTGCCGCATGTGGCCCAGCCCCATGATACCATAACTGCCCGCTGCCGTAAACCGTTTTCCCACAAAGCCGGCAAACCACATCCCACAGGCTGCATCTTTTCCAAATATCTGATATAATAGTGGTATCTGAAACAGGAGCGGCCCATCTTTAGCAAGATTGCAGCAATATGCCTTCCTGTTGGGCCACACGGAAAAATACCTGGCAGTAAGCGGAAGGGGGGACCGCATGAAACAGCCGCTTAAAAACAAAAAAATCTGGGTCATCTCCGGCCTGCTGGCGGCCGCTGTCCTGATTGGGGCAGTTATCTGGCTGATCGTCCGCTTTTATCCCGTCATCCAGAGCCTTGCCCAGCCCGAAAATATGGAACGTTTCCGTCAAAAATTGGATTCCTATGGCGCAATGGGCGCCGCCATCCTCACCGGGCTGCAAATCCTGCAGGTCATCAGCGGCATCATCCCTGCCCTGCCCATCCAGCTGGGCGCCGGCGTCACCTATGGCGCGCTCGGCGGGCTGGCCATCTGCCTGACCGGCATCCTGGCCGGCAGTTCCCTGGTCTTTTTAACGGTCAAACGCTTTGGCCAGCCGCTTGTGGATAAGGTCTTCCCGAAAGAAAAACAGGAAAAGCTGGCATTTTTGCAGGACGCCGACCAGCTGGGCCTGATCGTGTTTATCATCTACCTGATCCCCGCCATGCCCAAAGACGTCCTCACCTATGTCGCCGCCCTGACCCCGATCTCCTTCCGGCGGTTCCTGGCCCTCTCGATGGTCGCACGCATCCCGACCATCCTCTGCAACACCTTTGCAAGCAACGCCCTGCTCAACGGCAATTATCAAACTTCCATCATTGTTTTCTGCATCACCGGGACGCTTGGCCTGCTCTGCATGGTCTTCAGCAAGCGGATATTGGATCTGCTCAAACAGCTCAAACGGCATTAAAAAACACGTTATGGATTTTAAAAATCCATAACGTGTTTCCTCATCCAAACGATATGGGTATGATCTCCTGATAGATTGCACGGTGCCGGGGCGGTACCAGCTTATCCAGATGGCAGCTGCCGAAAAACCATTGCCCATACTGCACCGTTTCCGAAACCTCATTCAAAAATGCGCCGAGTGGGTTCACATAGGTGCGCCCCATATTCAGGAAATTCTGGATGCGCTCGGACGGGGTATGGGTCAGGATAACATCCACCTGGTTTCCATATGCCGCCAGGTTTTCACGCGCCCGCTCCATTTCCTCCTGGGACGGCAGCTCCCCACGCCACCAGGTCACCCCTTCGGTGCGGGTGTCCATGTCGTCGCTCTCGCCGCCGCCGAAGGTAAAGAAGCGGCGCCCTTCGATCGTATAGACCTCGCCCCGCAAAAGCTGGAAGCAGTTGCCGCTGACCCGCCGGGCCTGCCCTTCATACAGCGTTTCCTGCGGGTATTGCGCCAGAAGGTCGAGGTTGTCATGCGTCCCTTCGAGGAACAAAATCTGGTACGGGCGTTTCCCCAGCCATTTGAGCACCTTCTGCTCCTGCTTTGACCCGTCCCATACAAACCCAAAATCCCCGCAGACCAGCAAAATATCCCCTTTTTTCAGTGCTTTTGCGCCTTTGGACTTCAGCCGTTCCAGATCCGCATGGGTATCCCCGGTTACATAGATCATACCTCAAGTTCCTCCCATATGCTTTTCACACCAGCTGCCGCATATGGCACAGGGATTCAGCCCTGTGTCGCTGCGGCGATCGCCTGCTCGAGGTCGGCGATCAGGTCTTCGACATCTTCAATGCCGATCGACAGCCGGATGGTTTCCGCCGTAATACCGCTCTCTTCCAGCTGTTCATCCGAAAGCTGGCTGTGGGTGGTGGTAGCCGGATGGATCACCAGCGAACGCACATCCCCCACATTTGCCACATGCCCGAACAGCTTGAGGGAATCAATGAATTTTGCACCGGTTTCCCGGCCGCCTTTCAGCCCGAAGGTGAATACGCCGCCTGCGCCTTTGGGCAGGTACTTCTGGGCCAGCTGATAATACGGGCTGGATTCAAGGCCCGGATAATTTACAAATCGTACTTGCGGATGCTTCTCCAGATATTTTGCAATCGCCAACGCGTTATCCGAATGTTTGCGCATGCGCAGCGAGAGGGTTTCGATCCCCTGCAGGATCAAAAAAGCGTTCATCGGCGCGCAGCATGCGCCCAGGTCGCGCAGCATCAATGCGCGCAGCCGGAGGATAAACGCCTGGTTGCCGCAGTCTGCAAACACCACCCCGTGATAGCTCACATCCGGTTCATTGTAAAGCGGGAAACGCGGGTTATCTTTAAACTGGAAGGTGCCCGCATCGGTGATGATGCCGCACATGGCCGTCCCATGCCCGCCCAGGAACTTGGTGGCCGAATGCACCACATAATCCGCACCGAATTCGATCGGCCGGATCAGATAAGGGGTGGTGAAGGTGGAATCGACGATCATCGGGATCCCATGCCGGTGGGCTATTGCAGCGATCTTTTCAATATCGGCCACATTGGCGTTCGGATTGCCGATCGCCTCGACGAAAAACGCCTTTGTCCGGTCGGTCACTGCGTCCTCCCATGCCTGTAAATCGGCCGGGTCGACAAACTTCACCTTGATCCCGATCCGTCCAAGGGTCACCCCCATCATATTGATGGCGCCGCCATAGATGCAGATGGAGGAAACGATCTCGTCCCCTTCCCCGGCCAGGTTCAGGAAGGCGTGAACCATGGCCGCATGCCCGGACGCCATCGCCAGCGCCCCGACCCCACCGTCCAGCGCGGCGACCCGCCGTTCAAGCGCATCCACTGTCGGATTGCTCAGCCGGGTATAGATATTGCCCGCTTCCTTGAGTTCGAACAGGCGTTTTGCATGCTCGACACTGTCAAAAGTATATGCCGTCGTCTGATAGACCGGCGTTGTCACTGCATGGGTGACCGGGTCCGGCCCGGTGCCGGCATGCACCATCAACGTATCAAATCCGAACTGCCGTTCTTCCAAACCTTTCATTTTGAAAACCTCCCCGCTTGACGCGTATTTTCGACAACCTGCGCAAAAATCGTAGATTATTCTCTTTCCTTTTCGGATAAACTTTGCTATAATAAATAAAATGCAATACTTAGGCTAAAATAACTCCAATATATGCTGATTATTTTAACATATTCTGTCCTTTACTGCAATAAAGAATTTTCAGCGGCTGCCCGAATCCCGCCGCCGGCAGCCCGCTTTTCACCGCAGCGGCAGCGGAGGAAAGGGTTTTGTTCCCATGAGAAAATTAGCGTCGGTCCTTTTGTCCCTGGCCATCCTCTGTGCCAGCCTGTCGCTTTCTGCATTCGCAGAGGACGAGAGCAGTTCGGATGCGTCCTCGTCCAGCTCCGAAAGTTCCGAATCCAGCCAGCCTGCTGAAGAAGATGCAGAAAGTGAGGGGACGGGCAGCGGGGAAGCGCCCGGCAGCGTCGCCCTCGGATCCACTGACCTTTCGGCTGCCACAAGCTACCGTCCGCCGTTTGAGGATGAACTGCATTCCAAGGCGATTTACATGCTGAACCTGGATTCCGATCAGCCGGTTTACGAACGCAACGCCCAGGAACAGATCTCCCCTGCTTCGCTGACCAAGATCATGACATGTATCCTGGCGCTGGAAAATGTCGAAGACCTGGACAATGAATACACCGACCTGAAAGCATATATCCAAAACGAACTGTATAATTTGCAGGTCGATACACTCGGCGGAATTTATCTGAACGAATCCCTCTGCCTGCGCGACCTGCTTTACGCGATGATGCTGCAGTCAGCCAATGAAGCGGCGATGATGGTGGCGGACTATGTTTCGGATGGGTCGCCGGAATATTTCTGCGAACTGATGAATAAAAAAGCGCAGGAAATCGGCGCATATAACACCCACTTTGCCAACGCGACCGGCCTTTACAACGCGGAAAGCTACACCACCGCCTATGATATGGCGCAGATCGCCAAATATGCCGCCCAGATGCCGGAGTTTATGGAGATCGTCACTACAAACACCTACACCTCCCAGCCGACCGACCGCCATCCCGACGGCATCACCTGGTACACCATCAATAATATGCAGCGGCCGGGCAATGAAGACTACTACGAGGGGCTGCGCGGGATCAAAACCGGTTCGCTGCCGGAACAAAATATCCGCAATTATGTTTCCACCGCCACCCGCGACGGTTACACCTACCTGCTGGTCTGTCTGGGAGCGCCCGACCACAATGAAGAAGGGCTCAAATATGCAAATTTCCTGCCCTGGATCGATACCCAGAAGCTTTACGACTGGGCGTTTGAAACCTTCCGGGTGAAAACCCTGATGGAGATCGGCGCAGAAGCCGCCGAAGTCCCGGTGCGGCTCTCATGGGATGTCGACCATGTCAAGCTGCTGGCGGCCGATAAATTTGCCACCCTGGTACCGAATGAGGTCAATGAAGATACGGTGGTCGCCGACCCGGTGATCCCTGAATATATCGACGCACCGGTGGAAAAGGGCGAGCCCGTCGGGTATGTGCGGCTGATGCTCAGTGGGCAGGAGATCGGCCGGGTCGACCTGGTGGCGGCGTCGAATGTCGAGCGCAGCGCCGCGCTGTATTATCTGGACAAGGTGAAAAGCTTTTTCGATACCTTCCTGTTCAAATTCATCTTTACCTTTGTCATTGTTATCCTGGTGCTGTATATCGCGTTGATGATCGTGCGCAACCATAACCGCCGCCGTTATCAAAACAGGCGGCGGCGTCCCCCGCAGACACCCCAGCGCCGCAGATAATCCCGAAGCGTGTTGTGTATTTTTGATAATCCACAACACGCTTTTTTGCTGGATTGATAGAAAATCCCTCTGTATCCATCTTTTTTGCAGCAATATCACCCTATCTTCACACTATAAAGATACCAGCAGTTAAAAAATTTGTGATTACTGCCTGAAAAGGAGGCTGTCAGATGAGATATACCAAAACCACCGCCCTGCTTTTGGCCGCTTGTACGGCCTGTTCCATCCTGCTTTCTGCCTGTGGCGCGAGCAGCTCCAGCACGCAGGACAGCGCATCCTTCAAAAGTTATTCCGCCAGTTCGGCTGCGGCGACCGCTGTGGAAGCGCCGCGGGAGATGGCAACCGACGCCATCATGGAGGAAGCCGGCCTTGCAATGGAAACCACTGAAGCAGAAGCCGATGTGGACGACAGCGCATCCGATACTGCGCCGGTGCTGGATGAACGCAAGATCGTCAAATATGTGGACCTCTATCTGGAAACAATGGAATTTGACCAGGCGCTTGACCAGATCATCAACCTGGTGAAGGAAAACGGCGGGTACATAGAGAGCCAGAATGTGGAAGGCGCCAGCTTAAATTATACGGGGAGCTATTATGAGCACACCGCTTACATCTGTGCGCGGGTGCCCTCCGAAAAACTGGACACTGTGACCGGCGCGATCGGCGGGCTGTGCAACGTCCTGTCGAAAAATGAACGCATCGACGACATTTCCGACCACTATTATGACTCCGAAGCCCGGCTGAAAACGCTGGAACTGCAGGAGGAGCGTCTGCTGGAGATCCTGAGCAAGGCCGAAAAGCTGGAAGATGTCATCACCCTGGAGCAGTCCCTTTCGGACGTGCGTTATGAGATCGAATCCTTGACTGCTTCGCTGCGGCGGATGGATTCCCAGGTCACTTATTCCTATCTGAATATCAACCTGCAGGAAGTCGTCAAATACCGGCAGATCGACGAAACGCCCAAATCCTTCGGGGAAGAACTGTCCGCGGCATTTGCGCGCGGCGGGCGGCATTTGGTCGACTTTACCCAGGGATTCCTGCTTGTGCTTGCCGAAAGCCTGCCGATGCTGCTGTTGCTGGCCGCTTTCGCGCTGGTGGTGATTTTGATTGTCACACTGCTGATGAAGCTTTCCAAAAAAAGGCGCGATCAGAAATACCAGGAAAAGCTGGCAAAAATGAAACAATACCAGGAACAAAAACAAAATAACCAGCAGCCGCAAGATCAGCCGTAAGGATCGTTGTAAAGGCCGCCCTCCGGGGCGGCCTTTTTCATCCCTGTCGCAAGTATTTCCCCGATGCACGCACCCGGCAGCCACCGCCGCAGTTATGCCGCCTGCCGCACGGCACCGCCTGTAAGACGCAAAAAAGCCGCCCATATGGGCGGCTTTTTTCCAGGCCGTTCGGCCTGATGCAGCACAAACTTATTTCAGTTCGACAGAAGCACCGGCATCTTCCAGTTTCTTCTTCATTTCCTCGGCGTCGGCTTTGGAAACAGCCTCTTTGATCGGCTTCGGCGCATTGTCGACCAGCTCTTTGGCCTCTTTCAGGCCCAGGCCGGTGATCTCTTTGACCAGTTTGATGACGCCCATCTTGGAAGCGCCGGCAGAGGTCAGGATGACGTCGAATTCGCTCTTCTCTTCAGCAGCAGCCGGAGCGCCAGCAGCCGGGCCAGCAACCATAACCGGAGCAGCAGCGGAAACGCCGAACTCCTCTTCAATCGCTTTGACCAGTTCGTTCAGTTCCAGAACGGTCAGACCTTTTACTTCTTCAACAAACTTCAGGATTTTCTCAGAAGCCATGATTCATTACCTCCTATAATTTGAAATATAATCTGGATTGATATGATCTTATTCGGCGGCAGCTTCCTGCGCAGGAGCTTCCTCCTGTGCCGGGGCAGCTTCCCCTTCGCCGTTCTTTTCGGCGATCGCGTTGAGTGCAACAGCCAGGCCCCTGATGTTGCCCTGCAATGCGCTGCACAGCATGGAAAGCAAGCCTTCCCGGTTCGGCAGCTTGCCCAGTTCTGCGACTTTGGCCGCGTCGATCACGCCGCCATCTACAAAGCCAGCTTTCACAACGAATTTGCCTTTGCTGTCATCGGCATATTTGGTGAGGATCTTGGCGGCGGCGACCTGGTCGCTGTCACTCATCGCGATGGCGGTAGTCCCCTCCAGCACAGACTCCAGCGCCTCATAACCGACCTCTTTGGCCGCGAAGCGGAGCATGGTGTTCTTCACAACGGCATACTCAACGCCAGCTTCCCTGAGTTCCTTACGCAGTTTGGTATCGTCGGCAACGGTGATCCCTTTATAGTCCACAACAACGCCAGCGACCGCATTCCGCATCTTCTCAGAGAGTTCGGCAACCGTCTGCTTCTTCTGCTCTAAAATCTTTGCGCTTGGCAATTCTTTCACCTCCAAGTCAATCAACAATCATTTTATAAAAACAAAAAGCCCTTTCGCCATACCGCGAAAGAGCATACCAAACACACATATCCTGTGATTGTTGCTTCTCCTCGGCAGGCCGGCGAAACGCCTTTTATGTCTTTATGACACCTGCTGTCTTTGGACAGCTCATATAGTGTAACATTTTCCTGCGCATCTGTCAAGAAAAAGTTATGCGTTCCCCCATATGCAGCATATGGGGGAACGGTACTTTTTTACTGGAAGCGGCCAGGATTGATCTTGATGCCAGGGCCCATGGTGGTGGCAACCACGCAGGAACGGACATACTGGCCTTTTGCCGCGGCCGGTTTCGCTTTCACGATCGCGCCAAGCAGGGTGTCGAAGTTCTCCTGCAGCTTCTCTACGCCGAAAGAAACCTTGCCGATCGGGCAATGGATGATGTTGGTCTTATCCAGGCGGTATTCGATCTTACCGGCTTTCGCCTCGGTAACCGCTTTGGCGACGTCCGGGGTGACCGTACCGGCCTTCGGGTTCGGCATCAAGCCGCGGGGGCCGAGGATCTTACCAAGACGGCCGACGATTCCCATCATATCCGGGGAAGCGATCACAACGTCGAACTCCATGAAGCCTTCCTTCTGGATGCGCTCCATCAGGTCTTCCGCGCCGACGATATCCGCGCCCGCATCTTTGGCAGCCTGTTCCTTATCGGCTTTGCAGAACACCGCTACGCGCACCTTTTTACCGGTGCCGTTCGGCAGGACGACCGCGCCGCGGACCTGCTGGTCGGCATGGCGGGAATCGACGCCCAGGCGCACATGCACTTCCACCGTTTCATCAAATTTTGCTTTGCCGGTCTTGGTGCACAGTTCGAGCGCCTCGGCAGTATCATACAGCTTCAGCTTTTCGATCAGCTTTGCGCTGTCGGAATATTTTTTACCGTGTTTCATTTGAAAATTTCCTCCTTAGAGTGGTAATTAGCGGATTTTTCCTCCCACCCGGGCGCTCAGTCGACAACTTCGATGCCCATGCTGCGGCAGGTACCTGCGATCATGCTGATTGCGGTATCGATATTGGCGGCATTCAGGTCGGGCATCTTGGTTTCGGCGATCTTCTGCAGCTGTTCACGGGTAATCTTGCCCACTTTGGTGCGGTTGGGCACGCCGGAACCGCTCTGCAGGTTGAGCGCCTTCTTGATCAAAACAGCCGCAGGCGGCGTTTTGGTGATAAAGCTGAAGGAACGGTCGGCATACACAGTGATCACGACCGGGATGATAAGCCCAGCATCGTTTTTGGTACGCTCATTGAAATCTTTTGTGAACGCCATGATGTTGACGCCGTGCTGGCCAAGCGCAGGGCCTACCGGCGGTGCAGGCGTCGCTTTGCCTGCCGGGATTTGCAGCTTAATATAGCCGACTACTTTTTGAGCCATTGAAAAAGCACCTCCAAAAATAGTGGTAAATATCGGGGACAGCCTCCTGCCCCTCCCACAAGCCGGCTCACGCCAGCTCATACCGCCGGATTTTCACCGGCTTCCTCAAAAAAAGATTAGTCCAGGACTTCGATTTGGTCGATCTCCAGTTCGACAGGCACATCCTTGCCCATCATCGAGACCGTAAGGCGCACCACCGCATTCTGCAGGTCGATCTCATCCACCCGGCCGATAAACCCTTCCAGGTAGCCGTCCGCGACCCGGACCGAATCGCCCACTGCAAAATTGACTTCGATGTTTTTGACCTCAACGCCAAGGCGCTCGACCTCTTCCTCGGTGAGCGGGACTGGCTTGCTCCCCGGTCCGACGAAACCCGTTACGCCGCGGATATTCCGCACTACATACCAGCTGTCGTCGGTCATGATCATCTTAACGAGCACATAGCCGGGGAAAATCTTGCGTTCAACCTCACGCTTTTTGTTGTCTTTGAGTTCGGTGACCGTTTCCGTGGGCACCTTGACCTCCGCGATCAAATCGTGGAGCTTGCGGTTTTCCACCGCTTTCTCGATATTTGTAGCCACCTTATTCTCATATCCGGAATAGGTGTGGACCACATACCATCTCATCGAGTCTGACATTCCGGTACCTCCCACTTAAAAATGATCCCTGTTGACGCCATCACAGCAGGTTGACGAAGAATTGGACCAAATAGGAAGTAATGATGTCAAAACAGCCGACAAACACTGCAGAGATCAGCACAACGCCGATTACAATGATCGTATTGTTGGTGATACGCTGCTTGTCCGGCCAGACAACCTTCTTGATCTCGCCCTTGATGTCCTTAAAGAAACGCTTGATCCGATCGAAAAAGCCGGGTTTTTTCTGTACTGCGCTATCGCCCATGCTTATACCCGCCTTTCGTTATTTGGTTTCCTTGTGGACTGTGTGTTTCCGACAGAACTTGCAGTACTTGTTCATCTCAAGTCTGTCAGGATCGTTCTTTTTGTTTTTCATGGTGTTGTAGTTACGCTGTTTGCATTCCGTGCAGGCCAGAGTAATCTTCACTCGCATTTTCGGCACCTCCTGATTTTACCGGATTTTTTTGCCTCCCTCGTAAAGGAAACACTGTTTTTGGACATAAAAAAATAACCCTTTTAGAGGTGATATCATCATATCACAACCCACCATCCCGCGTCAAGCCCTGATCCATGCATATTTTCCTCTTTTTTTGCGCTTTTCCTGTGCAAAATTCCCATCTTCCCCACATACCGCGTCCCAAGCGGCCGGATTTGTACACAAGCCACAAAAAAATTTTTTTGACGCGCGGAATTTTGCAGCCTGGGGCGGCATATATTGTTTGCGTATCAAAAGGGGATGTGATACAATATATTCCGTATGATTTTGTCATGATAAAAGGGGTAAGCGTTTTGGAAAAGAAAACCGTTGTGGTCCTGTTCGGGGGCGTTTCGAGCGAATATGAGGTTTCTCTGCGTTCTGCCGCCTCAGTGCTCCGGAATATCCCGCGGGACCGTTACCAGGTCGTGATGCTCGGCATCACCAAGGACGGGAGATGGCTGGAATATACCGGTGGGATCGATGCGATCGAGCAGGATACCTGGCAGCAGGGCCCGGTTATCCCGGCAATCATCTCCCCCGACCGCGCCGCCGGCGGGCTGCTGCGCATCCAGACGGGAGAAACGGTGCATGTGGACTGCGTTTTCCCGGTCATGCACGGGGAACATTCGGAAGACGGCGCCATCCAGGGCCTGCTGGAACTGGCCGGGCTGCCTTATGTCGGCTGCGGGGTGCTGGCCTCTGCCACCTGTATGGATAAACAAGCCACCCACACCCTGCTCGAAGCAGCCGGGATCCGTACCGCCCCCTACCAGGCGGTCGTCCGGACGGAACTTGCGCAGTTTGACGCGCTCGAGCGGCAGCTGGCCTGCAAATTGGGGTATCCGATGTTTGTCAAACCTGCCAATACCGGTTCTTCGGTCGGGGTGGGCAAGGCAAAAGACAAAGACGGCCTGCGCAAAGCCTTTGCCGACGCTTTCCGATATGACCGGAAGGTCGTAGTGGAAACTGCGATTATCGGCGACGAAGTCGAATGCGCCGTGCTGGGCAATTACAGCGATGCGGCCGCTTCGGTTATCGGTGAGATCGTGCCGCACCACGAATTTTACGACTATTCGGGCAAATATCTGGATGATTCCACCGATTTATACATCCCGGCGCGCATCCCGGCCGATGTGAGCGAAAAAATCCGCGCCATCGCTGTGCAGGCGTTTGCCGTCATGGGCTGTACCGGGCTTTCCCGTGTGGATTTCTTCGCCTGCAAAGATGGGTCGGTGGTGCTCAACGAGATCAATACGCTGCCTGGGTTCACCTCGATTTCGATGTACCCGAAGCTGTTTGAAGCGGCTGGTATCCCGTATCCGGAACTCATCAGCCGGCTGATCGAACTGGCGCTCAGTAAAAAAGGCTGCTGAAAAATTTTAAAAAATTATTGAAAAGGCAAGGGGGATGAGGATGGACAACCGGGCGATCGGCATTTTTGATTCAGGACTGGGCGGGCTGACCGCAGTAAAGGAACTGCGCAGGCTGCTGCCGAACGAGCATATTATTTATTTTGGGGATACCGGGCGGGTGCCTTATGGCTCGCGCGGCCGGGCGATCATCCAGAAATACGCCATGCAGGATATCGCGTTTTTGAAACAGCATGACGTCAAATTGATCCTTGCCGCCTGCGGGACTGCCAGCTCGGCGCTCACCCCGCAGCAGACCGACTGCATCGGCATCCCTTATTCCGGGGTGGTGCTGCCTTCCGCCCAGGCGGCCTGCGCGGCGACCGTTTCCGGGCGCATCGGCGTGATCGGCACGAGCGCTACCGTCCGGTCGGGGGCTTATGGGCGCGCAATCCGGTCGATCCGCCCGGATGTGCATGTATTTGGGAACGCCTGCCCGCTGTTTGTCCCGTTGGTGGAAAACGGTTTCATCCAGCCGGATAACGAGATTACGACCAAGGTCGCAGAACAATACCTGCTGCCGATGCGCAAGGAGCAGATCGACGTGCTGATTCTGGGCTGCACCCATTACCCGCTGATCTACAGCATCATCGACCGGATTTTTGAATCGAAGGTCACGCTGATCGATCCGGGACGTGAAGTGGCGCGCTGGGCGCAGGGGTATCTGGCGCAGCATGGGCTGCTCGGCGAAGGGGACGGGCGGTGTGAATTTTATGTCAGCGATTCCCCGGAGGGCTTTACCGAAACTGCCGCCCTGTTCATGGGGGAAAATATCAAAAGCGATGTCACACAGGTGGATATCGACGCCATCAGCGAATTGGCATTGTGATACAGAAGGGTCAAGGATGAAAAAGGAAGTACTGATCAAAATCAAGGGTGTTTACCGCCAGAACGGCGAAGAGGATGAGGTGGAACTGCTCACCACAGGCTCCTATTATAAACGCAATGGGCATTATTATATCGCTTACGACGAATCGGAAGCCACCGGCTTTGAAGGGACCCGCACCATCCTCAAGGTGGAAAATGACGACCGGGTCACCATGATCCGTTCCGGGGCTACCAAAAGCCAGCTGATCGTTGAACGGGGCATGCGCCACCAGTGCCATTACGACACCGGCTTCGGCGCAATGACCATCGGGGTTTGGGGCGACCGGATCGTTTCTTCGCTGGATGACCACGGCGGCGACCTGGAATTTTCCTATTCGCTGGACATCAACGCCTTCCTGGCAAGCGAAAATATGGTCTATGTCAGCGTCCAGGAGCCGCAGCTTGCTTCTGAACCCTCTTAAAGACGCAAAAGAAATACGAAATGATATAGGATGTGTAAACAGCAATGAGCAATCCGGTCTTTGAAGCCAAAGAAAAATTGTACGCCCTCATCACCAAAGCCCTGCATGACGCGATGGATGCGGGCGATCTGCCCGTGTGCGAAGAGCCGCCTGCTTTTGTGGTGGAAATCCCCGCCGACACCAGCCATGGCGACTTTGCCACCAACGCCGCCATGGTGGGGGCCCGCGCCTTCCATGCCGCCCCCCGCAAGATTGCGCAGGCCCTCTGTGACCACCTGGACCTGGACGGGTCCGGTTTTGATCGTGTGGAGATCGCCGGGCCGGGCTTTATCAACTTTTTCCTGGGCCGCCAGTGGTTTTCCGGGGTGGTAAATGAGGTTTTGCAGGCCGGGGAAAATTATGGCCGCACCGATTACGGCAAAGGGGAAAAAATCCAGGTGGAATTCGTTTCCGCCAACCCCACCGGCCCGATGCATATGGGCAACGCCCGCGGCGGGGCGATCGGCGACTGCCTGGCCGCAGCGCTCGACTGGGCGGGCTACGCGGTTTCGCGGGAATTTTATGTCAACGACGCAGGCAACCAGATTGAGAAATTTGCGAATTCCCTGCAGGCGCGTTATCTGCAAATTTATAAAGGCGAGGATGCCGTCCCCTTCCCGGAGGACGGGTACCATGGCGACGACATCCGCCAGCGCGCGCAGGAGTTTGCAGAGATCCACGGGGACAAGTACCTGGATGCGGATGAAACCGAACGCAAGCATGCGCTGGTGGGCTACGCTTTGCCCCAAAACATCGAAAAACTCAAAACCGACCTGGCGCGCTACCGCATCACCTATGATGTGTGGTTCCTGGAAAGCAGCCTGCATCACGGCGCAATCGACGATGTGATCAAACTGCTTTCTTCGCGCGGCATGACTTATGAAAAGGACGGCGCGCTCTGGTATAAAGCGACCGAAAATGGCGGGGAAAAGGATGAAGTGCTTGTCCGCGCCAACGGTTTCCCGACTTATTTTGCGGCGGATATCGCATACCATTATAATAAGTTCGCCGTCCGCGGCTTCGACCGGGTCATCAATGTCTGGGGCGCCGACCATCACGGCCATGTCGCCCGGCTCAAGGGCGCCATGGACGCCATCGGCCTGGATGGGTCGAAGCTGGATATCGTATTGATGCAGCTGGTCCGGCTGATGAAGGACGGCCAGCCGTATAAAATGTCCAAGCGCACCGGCAAAGCGATCTCGCTGACCGACCTGCTGGAGGATGTGTCGGTGGATGCGGCCCGCTTCTTCTTCAATATGCGCGAACCGAATTCCCCGGTCGACTTCGACCTGGATTTGGCAGTCGAGCAGTCTTCGCAGAACCCGGTATATTATGTGCAGTATGCCCATGCGCGCATCTGCTCGGTCCTGCGCAAACTGCAGGAACAGGGGGTCTGCCCGCGCAGCTGCACAACCGCGGAACTGGATGGGATGGACAGCGCCGTGGAAACCGAGCTGATCCGTACCCTCGCGCGGTTCCCGCTGGAGATCATCGAAGCGGCTAAAAATTATGACCCGGCCCGGCTGACCAAATATGCGGTCGAGGTCGCAAACGGGTTCCACAAATTCTATGACAAATGCCCGATCAAGGACGCCGCCGAACCGCTGATGCAGGCGCGGCTCAACCTGTGCCTGGCGGTAAAGACGGTGCTTTGCAACCTGCTGACCCTCCTGAAGATCACAGTCCCGGAATCCATGTAAAATGATAAAACAACCGAAATGACGACAAAGAAAAGGATTGGTGTAAAAAATGATGAGCGATCAGGTTCCTTTACGTCTGCCACTGCTGTTGGACGGCGCGACAGGCACCGAATTCATCAAAGCCGGCATGCCGGCCGGCGTCTGTGTGGAACAATGGGCGGCCCGGCATCCCGATATCGTG
The DNA here is from genome assembly GCA_944387965.1 of uncultured Anaerotruncus sp. Lineage (GTDB taxonomy): Bacteria > Bacillota > Clostridia > Oscillospirales > Ruminococcaceae > Anaerotruncus. The sequence goes on from CALXGW010000096.1 coordinate 28,505, forward strand.
CGGCAGGTCTGCACCGGTTATGCGAACGCCGGCAGCGACATTGTCTATGCCCCCACCTTCCTGGCCAATGCGGGGAATTTGAAAAACTACGGCCTGGAGCATGAGGTACAGGAACTTAACGCTGCGATCGTCGGCATCGTCAAAGAGGCGCTGGCCGACCGGCCGGTCAAAATCGCCGGCGATATGTCCACCACCGGGCTGATGTGCGAGCCGTTTGGCGACACCGAATTTTCGGAGCTGATCCGCATTTACACCGAACAGGCTTCTGCGCTGGCTTTGGCCGGGGTCGACCTGCTGGTGATCGAAACGATGAGTTCGCTCTGTGAATGCCGGGCGGCCGTTTTGGCTGCGCGGCAGACCGGGCTGCCGATCCTGCTCACCATGACGGTCGATACCGAAGGGCGTACCATGTGGGGCGACGATGTGCTGGCAGCGATGATCGTTTTGCAGGATCTGGGGATCTCGGCGTTCGGGCTCAACTGCTCGGAAGGGCCGGAGGATATGGTGCCGATCTTTGAACGGATCGCCCCCTATGCGAAAGTCCCGCTGATCGCCAAACCCAATGCAGGCGAACCGCCGCTTTCCCCGGTCCAGTTCAGCGATAAATGCGCCCGGCTGCTGCGGCGCGGGGTGGCCATCGTGGGTGGCTGCTGCGGGACCGACCCGGATTATATCGCAGCATTGAGGCATATGCTGGACGGGTTCGATATCGAAAAGGTCCATGTGCAGCCGGCGGATTATGACATTTTGGCGGCAGCCCGGGATGTATACTATCTCGACGGCGACCTGGAATATTCCCGCCCGATCACCTGCCAGATGGATATGGCCGATGAGATCCTGGAAATTTCGCATGAAACCTGCGATGTGCTGCTCGTCCACCTGGACACCCCGGACGACGGGTACCAATTCTCGCTGAACGCGCATATGATCGATATGCCGGTTGCGTTTGAATCCGAATCGCTCGAAGCGCTGGAAAATGCGCTGCTGCACTATAACGGGAAAGCTTTGATCGCTTCGACCTCCTGTGAGCTCGAACGGGAAGACCTTGAAGCCCTGGCTGCCCGTTACGGCGCGATCGTGCTCTGAATCCAACCAGTCAAAAACAGGCGTCCGCCCAGGACGCCTGTTTTTTTGTCGCTGTATCATGGAAAGGGCTGCGGGCAAAAAGGTCAAAAAAAGTTCCTGCATGTTTGCAGGAACTTTTCATTCGGAATAAAGTTCTTCATCGCTGAGCAAAATAGGGCCGTTTTCTTTTTCGTAGCGGCTGATCTCCTTCTTCACCAAAAACTCGATCATATTGGTCATCGTGCGCGATTCGGTTTTGGCTATTTTTTTGATCTTCGCATGCGTTTCCAGATCCAGCCGTAATGTGAATTGGGATTTTACAACTGGCATACCGATCACCTCTTCTATCTTAATGATACCATGCCGTGTAAAATTTGTATGGTGTATATTTGGCACCTTGCGACCCAAAACCGGGCATCTCTTTGCAGGGAAGCCTCTGCTGTCCACCCAATGGCATCAAAAATACAGAAAACCCTATTCCCTTCTATTTTCATTTTACTCAAATCCCTCTTGCAATACAATTCGCAAAAAACAAAAAGTTTATTTTTGTTTTTTATGCAAATATTATAAAACTTTTTTACTATTTACAAATATTTTGTTTGCAATCCCATATTTTATCATGCAACATTCACATTGTGCGATGCCGATACCCGGAAAACAGGCGCTGCAAAAGGGCGGTATGGCCCGCCGGCCATACCGCCCTTCTATACAGTCCAGATTTCGTGTCCGCAGTCTCAAACTTTAAGTTTTTTCGGGGTATAGCGTTTCAGCGCCGCTTCGTTATAGGTCACGCCGCTGATGGATTTCCCCCACTCGGCAACCTCATTGTTGAATTCTTCATACTTGAGCTGCGAAAGGATGCCGGATTTGCGGGATTCAAAATCATTTTCATCCGCATTGACATCATACCGCACAAACAGATAAATGCCGGTTTCGCTTTCCGCCACTGTCGGCACGCCGATCTCGGCTGCAAAAATGGCGTCCATCACCGATTCTTCATAGATCGGGACGTCCTTATTCACAAAGGTATACGAGGTTCCCGGCTCGGGTTTTTCCAGCGTATCGTCTTCCCGGACCTCTTTCTCGGCTTCATAAGCGAGTTCTTCCATATCCTCCCCGGCCTGCGCCCGTTCGAGGTAGCGGTCGATAAGGTCGCGGGTTTCCTGGTCGACCCGCTCCTTTTCCGCCGCGTCGGTCGAGGTGCTGAAATCCAGCGGGATCACAATGATCTTGGCATAATCGCTCTCGAATTTTGCCCGCAATTCGCTTTCCGGCACCTCTTTTTCGCCGCCTTCGCCATAAATGGACTGGAACAGCTTGGTGCGCTTGGCGTCGTTTTCAAACATCTTTGTGTACGAATCTTTGGAAATGCCGTTCTTTTCATAGGACGAACCGATATACATCCAATACGCATCCACATTCTGCGGGATCGACTCCACCGTAGCCGCATCCAGCGTCAGGCCCATCTCTGCGAAGCGCTGTTCCACCGCGATATATTCGTTCACCTTCTGTTTGGCGTCCTCCATGATCTTCTGGTCAGCCGGTACGCCTTCCACCTGCTCCTTGAGCGGGTCGGCCACATCCTCGCCCACCGCCGCCGAAACGTCATAATAAGCGTTGAGCATCTCCCACAGGTAGACCCCTGCCGGGATGGTCATCCCATCCGTTTTGGCAATCCAGGTGGTATCCCCTCCGATTTTACATGCGCCCAGGCTTGCCGCCATCAAAACTGCAAGCCCTGCCGACAGGGCTTTTTGTGTTAATTTCATCTTGTACTTCCTCCTAATGGGGTATTGTGCTGTTACATACCTTGATATTATACAACCTTCCCCCCAAAAAGTCCACTAGAAAATATGAACAATCTCCCGCTATGCCGAAAGGCGCGGGCCGTTCACTGCGCCGCCCCGTCCTGCATCGCATCGAGCGCTTCCCGGATGGTGTCGATCGGGTTGCCCCCTTTGGGCACCTTAACAGTGATATATGGCTTGGCGCCGGCGCTCACCATCACCCGCCCGCGCAATTTGACCGCCAGGCTTCCTGCCCGCTGCATATCGATCACTTCCGGGAACAGGAGCACCGCGTCCCCGCGCTGGGAAATCTCGCTGATCCCCATTGCCGCCGCCATATTGCGCACCAAAGCCACATCCACCAGCCCTTTGACCGCCTCAGGGGGCTCGCCGAACCGGTCGATCAGCTCGTCGATCAAATCCATGGCATCCTCGTTCGTTTCGATCCCAGCGATCTTTTTATAGATATCGATCCGCTGGGCCAGATTGTCAATATAATCCTCCGGGATATGCGCGCCCACACGGATATCCACCATGCACTCGACCGCTTTTTTCGGCGCTTCCCCGCGCTGCTGGGCGACCGCTTCGGAAAGCAGTTTGAGGTACATGTCATACCCCACCGCCTCCATATGCCCATGCTGCTGGGCGCCTAAGATGTTCCCCGCGCCGCGGATTTCCAAATCCCGCATCGCAATCCGGAACCCCGAGCCAAACGCCGTGAATTCTCGGATGGCAGCCAGCCGTTTGGCTGCGATATCCGAAAGCTGCTTATCCCGCCGGAAGGTCAGATAGGCAAACGCATGCCGGCTCGACCGCCCGACGCGGCCCCGGATCTGATAAAGCTGCGAAAGCCCCATATGGTCGGCGTCTTCAATGATAAGGGTGTTGCAGTTCGGCACATCCACCCCGGTTTCAATGATGGTGGTGCAAACCAGGATATCGATTTCCTGCTCCAGCAGCTGCCTCCACACCTTGGAAAGCTGTTCTTCGGTCATCTTCCCGTGCGCCGTCGTGATCCGTGCCTGCGGCACCAGCTGGCTGAGTTTATATGCGCAGCTGTCGATGCTTTCCACCCGGTTATGCAGATAGAACACCTGCCCGCCGCGCCGCAGTTCCCGCTGGATGGCCTGGGTCAGAATCCCCCAGTCATGCTCCACCACATACGTCTGCACCGGATGGCGGTCCTGCGGCGCTTCCTCCAAAATCGACATGTCCCGGATACCCGACATCGCCATATTCAGCGTACGCGGGATCGGGGTCGCCGAGAGGTTGAGCACATCCACATTCGCCCGCATTTCCTTGAATTTTTCCTTGTGCCGCACCCCGAACCGCTGCTCCTCGTCGATGATGCACAGCCCCAGGTCTTTAAATTTCACGTCGTCCTGCACCAGCCGGTGGGTGCCGATGATGATATCCGTTTCCCCCCGGCGCAGTTCATCCAATGCCTGTTTTTGTTCTTTGGGCGTGCGGAACCGGGACAACAGATCCACCTTCACCGGGAACCCTTCCATCCGCCGACGGACTGTCTGGTAATGCTGCCAGGCCAAAATGGTCGTCGGGCAGAGCAACGCGCACTGTTTGCCGTCCATCACGCATTTGAATGCGGCCCGCAGCGCTACTTCGGTCTTCCCGAACCCCACATCCCCGCACAACAGCCGGTCCATCGGGGCTTCCCGCTCCATATCCGATTTGATCTCGTCGATGCACCGCAGCTGGTCGTCGGTTTCGTCATACGGGAACCGCCGTTCAAAATCATTCTGCCAATCGGTATCCGGCGAGAAGGCATGCCCCTTTGCCTGCATCCGCTTGGCATATAAGGCGATCAGTTCCTTGGCCATGTCTTCCACAGCCTTTTTGACCCGTGCGCGGGTCTTCTGCCATTCGGCCGAATTCAGCTTGTTGAGCCGCACATTGGCGTCTTCCCGCGCGCCCACATATTTGCTCACCAAATCCAGCTGGGTGACCGGTACGAACAGGGTATCGGTCCCTGCATAACGGATCTTGATAAAATCCTTTGTGATCCCCTGTACTTCCCGCTTGACGATCCCTTCAAAAATACCGATCCCATGCGCCGCATGCACCACATAATCCCCGGCCACCAGGTCGCTGATATCCCGCAGCTGTTTGCCCTGCTTATGCCGGGGCTTGCTGCGCAGCGAACGGTAGGCTGTCTTGGCCTGGGAGATGATTGCCAGCTTGATTTCGGGATATTCCATGCCGGCGCTCATGCTCTGGCCGACGACCGCCACCGTCCTTGGCACGCATCCGCTGAAAGCTTCGGTTTCATGGGCGCTGATTCCCTGCTTTTGCAGGTCGCCGGCCAATGCGGCAGCGCTGCGCTGGGTCCCCGCAAAGACGACCACCGAATAGCCGCCGTCCATGTAAGCCCGCACATCATCCAGCAGCGCGGCAAACTCCCCGCTCCAGGAGGAAAGCTGCACCGCCCGCACCTCAAACATCCCCCGCAGCGGGATCTCCCCGACCGACCGCATGAAGGTGTCCATCAGGACGGTGTTCCGCTCGGACGCATACCGCTGTAGGTCGACGAAATCCCCGCAGAACCGGTCGCACCCCTTAAACAGGATGCCTTCCTCCAAAAGCAGCCGGATATCCTCCTGCTGCTGCCCATCGAGCGCACGCAGCGCTTCCCGGCAATCCCCTGTATCACAAAGGAAAAACAGCCCGTCCCCGATATAATCAAATATGGTCGCCGGTTCCGGGTAAATCAGCGGCATCCATCTGTCCAGGCTGGCCGGCATCAGGCCGTCCGCCAGCTTTTGCTTTTCCGCCGCCAATTTTTCCTTTGCCAGCTTCCCCTGGGTCCCCCGGAGCCCTTTTTCCGCTTTTTCCAGCAATTTAATCAGCTTTTCCGCGCTTTCGGCCACCACCTCGGCCGCCGGTACGATCTCCACCTGCTTCATCGTATCTTCCCGGCGCTGGGTATCGAGTTTAAAAGTGGAGATGGTGTCGATCTCATCCCCCCAGAATTCCACGCGCACCGGGTCAGGCAGATGCGGCGGGAAAAAGTCCAAAATCCCGCCCCGCCTGGAAAACTGGCAGACCCCTTCCACCTGGTCAGCCTGTACATATCCGGCCCCGATCAAAAAGGACAGCAGTTCTTCCAGGTCATAGCTTTCCCCGGCTTTGAGCAGCCGTGTTTTCTCCCGGAGCATCCGGGGCGGCATGGTATATTGCAACGCTGCGCCCGCCGAGGCCACCACCAGCTGCGCCCGGCCGGAAACCAGCTTCCCGAGCGCCGCCAGCCGGGCATGTTCATATTCCCGGGAAACCCCCTTGACTTCGTCATGGAAGGTCAGTTCCCGGGAGGGATACAGTACGGCGGCGCCTTCCCCGGCCATAATATTGATATCCTCGGCAATCCGGGTGGCAGCCGCCTCATCCGGCGCCACCACCAGCCCGCCTTTTTGCAGCAGGGCGCTCAGTGATACGATCCAATGCGCCTTATGCACCCCGGAAAGGCCGGTCACCAGCACCGGCGTTTTCCCTTCCGCTGCCGCCCGCCGCACCTGGGCGAATTCCGGGCAGCCTGAAATCAAACTTTCAAACCCTTTCATACCGTTTCCCCGCTATTTTCAAAGCATACCGATATCCTTCCGGCTCATTCAGGAATTATACCGGTTCATTGCCAGGTCGATCTGCCCTTCCACGATCAGCTTGACCGCCTGCGCCGCATTGTCGAATGTCTTGTCCAGCAGTTCGCTGTCTTCCGCCCGCAGTTTTCCCAAAACCCAGGCAGCTAAATCATAATCCGGGTGCGGCTTTTTCCCCACACCAATCTTGATCCGTGGAAAGGTATCCTGCCCGGTCAAATATATGATATTCTTCAGCCCGTTATGTCCGCCGTCGCTCCCCTTGCGCCGGATCCGAAGCCGCCCCACATCCAGGCTCACGTCATCCGACAGCACCACCAGATGCTCGATCGGGATTTTATGGAACCGCATCGCTTCCTGTACCGCCTGTCCCGAAAGGTTCATAAAGGTGGACGGTTTCATCAGCAGGACCCGATGCCCCCCGATCATCGCATCCCCACACAGGGATTTGAATTTCAGCCGGTCGATCTTCACTCCCAGCTGGCCGGCCAGCGTATCCACCGCCAAAAAGCCCACATTATGCCGGGTGTTTTCATATTCCCTGCCGGGATTGCCCAGCCCCACGATCAAAAATTCCACCGGGCCTGTGGGCGCTGCCGGCGACCCTTGACTTTTTTTCCAAAACATATCCATACTCCCAAGCGCGCCAAAAGACGGGATTTTTCGGCCATCCCGTCTTTTGGGCACAATATTTATTTTTCTCCTGCGGTATTTTCCCCGCTAAAAAGGCCGGATCAAATGAACAGCGGCGACACCGGTTTTTCCTCATAAATCCTGGCGACCGCCTCCGCAAAGACCGGCGCGCAGGAAAGCAGCGTGATCTTCTCCGGTTTTTTCTCCGGCGGGATCGGGATGGTGTCGAGCAGCACCACTTCTTTGATGCAGCTTGCACAAAGCCGCTCAAGCGCCGGGCCGGAAAGTACCCCATGGGTCGCGCAGGCATATACCTCCCGTGCGCCGCCTTTTTCCAAAATGGCCTGCGCGCCATTGCAGAGGGTGCCTGCCGTATCGATCATGTCATCCACCAGGATAACGGTTTTATCCTTGACATCCCCGATGATATTCATGACTTCCGAAACATTGGCACGCGGTCTTCTTTTATCCACAATTGCCAGCGGTGCATCCAGCCGTTCAGCAAATTTGCGCGCCCTGGTGACTGATCCCAGATCCGGGGAAACCACCACGATATCTTCCCGGCAATGCTGGAACTTGACGCCGAAATAAGGCGCCAAAATCGGCACTCCCAACAGGTGATCCACCGGGATATCAAAAAACCCCTGTATCTGCGCGGCATGCAAATCCATCGTCAATACCCGGTCAGCTCCGGCGGCGGTCAGGATGTCCGCGCACAGTTTCGCCGAAATCGGGTCGCGCGCTCGTGCTTTGCGGTCCTGCCGGGCATAGCCGAAATAAGGGATGACCGCCGTGATACGGGCGGCCGACGCGCGTTTGAACGCATCAATCATAATGAGCAGTTCCATCAGATGATCGTTGACCGGCTGGCAGGTAGACTGAACAACAAATACATCGTATCCGCGTACCGACTCGCCAATTTCAACCGAGATTTCCCCGTCTGAGAACGCCTTGACCTCCGATTTCCCAACCGGCAGCCCCAGCTTTTTCGCGATTTGGGCTGCCACCTCTGGATTGGAATTGCCTGAGAAGATTTTGATCCCTTTGCCGCGCAAATTCATAATCGGATGACCCCTTCCTCATTCCTGTCATTTATCTGCGTCTGTCTTATGGCTTCCGCCTTTGAACCGGATCCGGCTGTCCGCCCAGCCTTCTTTGATCTCCTGCCGCACCCTGCCGATTGCCATCGCCCCATCCGGGACATCCCGGTCGATGGTCGTCCCGGCCGCGGTATACGCCCCATCCCCCACCTGTACCGGCGGGATCAGGTTGGTATTGCAGCCGATAAACGCCCGGTCGCCGATCTTGG